>NZ_MEGA01000078.1:0-13530 GCF_001725695.1 Microbacterium sp. SCN 71-21 | reverse complement strand
CGACACCGCGGCCGACGCGGTGGCCGCCCACTACGGCAGTCGCACCGCCGGCGGCGTGCTCGACGCGTGGCTGCTCGCCGAGGAGGACGCGGCGCTCGCACCGGCCGTCGCCGCGGTCGGGATCACCCCGGTCGTCGCGCCGCTGTGGATGACCGATGTCGCGGCCTCGGCCGCGATCGCCGACGCCGCGCTGGCCGCGGCCGCCCGCTGAACCGGGCCCTCGCGGGATAGGCGCCGGAGCCGATCGGCCGTGCCTCAGGTCGGTTCGACGTACCGCAACTCCGGAGTCGCGCGCGGGGCGACGCCAACGCCGGGTTCCGGCGGGATTCTCCGGAGTCGTGGTCACCGCGGCGCGGCGCCGTGACTCAGCCGGCGCGGCGCGGCGCCGTGACTCAGCCGGCGTCGCCGCTTGGAGGCACGGACACGACCCGTCCGGACACGGTGGCGGCACCGAGTTCCGTGATCTCCCAGTCGAGGCCGCGCGCGAGGAGGAGCGTGCCCGCCCCCGCCTCTGCCGGCGCAGGGGGGGTGTAGAGAGCTGGGGTGCCCGCGGGAATGGTGAGGTGCAGCATCGTGGGTCCCGTCGGGACGGTCTCCCGGGTGAGGAACGTCCCGACCAGGAACGTGGGCTCGTGCACGCGCGTGCCCGGGGCGGCTCCCGCCGGAAGTGCGTCGGGGTCGTACGGAAGGGCGACCACGACCGTCTCGGGCGCGGGGCGCACCCGAACGGCACCGTCGAGGGCGGCGATACGGGCGTCGATCTCCGGGGTCGACGGGGCGACGCCGCGCAGCACGGCGTCGATCTGCTCGCGCGTGACGGGGGTGCGAGCGACCTCCGGCGACGCCGCACGGCCACGGGCTGCACCGCCGCGCGAGTTCCGGTCGGGCCGAGGGGGGTTGAGCGCGCCCGAGACGGCGGCCGTATTCGGGAACGTGACGAGATCCGTGCCGACTGCCCCGGAGCGCTCCGGACCGGCGGTACCCACGAGCGAGTCGAACAGCTCGTGTGCCGGGACGCCATTGGCTGCGCCGTCAGCGAGGATCCGCCACCAATGATCGGAGTGGATGTTGACGTAATCCTCGTCGTCGTAACCCGCCAGAAGGACGAGTACGCCGCCGGCCGGATCGGCCGACGTGACGAGGTAGCCGCGAAGGTCGTCGCCGCGACGAACAGGGGCCGCGATCACCGGGCCGTCGGAATGATGCGCGTACGTCGGTGGTCCGCTGACGACGCGGAAGTGGACGTCGTCGTCTTTCCAGCTCATTTCACCACCTCCGCGTAGACGTGCCATTGGCCGTTGACGAGCTCCGATGAGGTCGCCCTCCACTCTAGGCCGCGCCCGAGAAGAAGCTCTCGCTCCGATCCGCCGAACTGCGACATCTCCTCGACCCATCCCGCGGGTGTGCCCGGGGGCACGGTGAGGTGAAGGATCGCGTCCTTGTCGGCGAAGCTCTGGGCGGGTCCGCCGAGGGAGGTCGAGAGGAACGAATCCTCGGTCAGCGTGTTGCCGGCGGCGGCCTTGGGTGTGAAGGGCCAGTGCGAGACGCCCGTTCCGCGTGTCACTTCGATCGTCTCGGTGACCGGTCGGCGGGCGAGCGTCTCGTCGATCGCGCGGATGTGACCCTCGAGCTCAGCCGGATACGGCGGGCCCTTGCGCAGCGCGCCGTTGATCTCGGCGTAGGTGATCCCGCTCGGTCCGGGTGCTTCGCGGGTGTAATCGAACACCGCCTCCCGCTGAGCCGGGGTCAGCTCGTCGGACAGACCCGCCCAGGCCTGCCGACCGTACGCGACAGCCTCGTCGTCGTCGGCGAAGCGGCGCACGGATGTCAGGCTCACCGCGTCCCCCTCGTGACCCAGCACCCGGCTCACGGCGCTCCTGCCGCCCTTCAGCACCGAGGCGAACAGCTCGTCGGCGTGGGAGAGCAGCGACCGAAGCTTCTCCAGCAGCGTCGCGAGGGTCTTGATCGAGCGGAGCAGCGCGGTGAGCTTCGAGCCGATCTTCGCGGTCCACGAGGCGACGCGCGTCGCGACCTGTTCGACGATCCACGGGGTCGCCAGCCCCACGGTGACCACCGCCTCCGCGGCCCAGGAGATCGCGGAGCCGACGAGCTGCGACAGCACGTCCCGCACGATGTCGTGCACAACCTGAACGATGGTGGCGGCGACCTGCAGCCCCGTCGCCATGGCACCCGCCCACGTCGCCGCGCCGTGCAGGTGCTGCGCGGCATCCGTCTGGAACCTCCGGTAGGCGTCCATCGCCTCGCCCGCCAGCTCGTCGAGGTCGCCCAGCACCCGGGTCAGCTCGTCCCCGGACTGCTGCAGCTGCGACTGGATGTTCGTCCACGTCGCCGCGAACGCCTGCACCTCTCCGGCGTCGCCGGTGAGGTCGTTGAACCAGCCCTTCAGCGGCTCGAAGTGATCGATGAGCCAGCCGAGTCCGGCGGCGATGAGCGACCCGAGCGGATCCGACACCGTCGCGACCGTGTCGACCGCCGTCGAGAACGCAGCCATTCCCCCCTCGACCCAGTTGCCCGATTCGATCGCCGAGACGAGCTGCGACCCCGAGTCGAGCAGGCCCGCGCCGCTGAACGCGGTCGCGGTCTCGACCCTCGTCGCGACCAGCGGGTTGTCGGTCATGGATGCCTCACCCCAGCGCCTTCTCGATCGACTGCACCGCACGCACCACGTCGTCCTCGAAGTCGGCCATGTCGGTGGCCACCCCGCGCACCTCCCGGGCGCTCCGGGTCAGCATCCCCTCCGCGGCGGCGATCGCGGAACCGGCCATGGTCGCCGCGAGCGTGGCCGGTGGCACGAGGAAGGCGCAGAGCACTCCGAATGCGCCGCTGCCCATGTTCGTCGCGCGGCTCGCGTCGGCGGCCACCCGCACGTCGGCGGCCACCTGATCGACGCGCGCGGCGTGCGAGGAGATGAGGTCCGCGTCGATCGCGATGCGTTCAGCCATCGTGCCGCCCTCAGATGGCGATCGTCGTGTCGGCCGACGGCGCCGGGCGGTCGAGCTCGCCCCGCAGGTGGGCGACGGTGGGTGAATCGGCGCCGAAGGCCTCGCTCGCCAGCTCCAGAGCCTTCTCGCCGGCCCGCCGCTGCGCCTCGTTCGCGGTGTGCACGATGAGCCGGCCGAGGTCGCGCGACGGCAGATGGGATGCCGCGTCGGTGAGCTCTACGGCGGCGAGGCGGCCCGAGGCATCCACCGTGACGGTGACCTCGCGTCGCGGTGACGTCGCGACCCCGCGCACGGCGTCGATCTGCCGCCTCAGCTCCGCCGCCCGCTCGGCACGCTCCTGCGCGTCGGCGATCTGCTGCTCGACCGTCGCGATGGCCAGATCCGCATCGAGATCGGCGGAGAAGAAGTCACTCACGCGCGTCAGGTTACGACCGGGGTCGGGCGGGTGACGGCTCTTGTCCACAGGCGGGCGTTGCGCCGCCCGGGGCCGGGTCGGCGTCTGTCAGCGCACCATCCAGGCGAGCAGTGATCGCAGCGCGTCGGCCCCGTCGGCACCGATCTCGGGGTGCCGCGCCACGACGTCGTCCACCTCCCTCGCGACCCAGTCCGGGACGTCCCTCGTGGGGGAGTCGAGGGCGACGGTGTCGAGCTCGGTCACGATCGCGACGGTGCGGCGCCGCAGCTCGAGGTCGGTGATGCGCTCGGGATGTTTGGGGTGGAGGGGGAAGCGTTTGGCCAACGACGACGGGCTGCGCGAAGGTCATGGGCGCGGGGATCTCAGTGCGTCGCGTCGTCGCGCCGTGCCACCGGCCGCGCCGTCATGCTGCGGTGCCGTGCCGTCGCGACGCGGAACGCGAAGCCCACGGCGACGCACGCGAGGAAGCTCCAGACGACGAAGGTCAGGACACGCGCGGCGCTGGTGCCGTCGAACAGGAGGTTGGCGGCGACCATCGCGATGATCGCGACGACCACGAGGGCGCCCAGGGCGTAGGGGATGGTGGCGCGAATGACGGGTCCGGTCATCGAAGTCTCCATGCGTCGTTGCGGGAGGTGCTCGGTGGGCCCATAGTAGGGGCGTCGTCGGCCGGCGCCAAGCATCTTGTGCACGACGTCGCCGTCGTGCCATGAGATTCAGCCGGCGGCCACCAGGACGGCGTGTGTTCGGGGACCGACTCCGAGGGTCGCGGCGACAGCCAGCTGGGCGGCGGTGTCGACGTCGCGGCGGAGGGTCGAGGCATCCGACACCGGCAGCACCGCGCACCCGAGGGCCACATGGCGAGCGAACGAGCCGTCGCCGAACGCACTCGCCCACGGCACCCCCGCGCCCGCGGTGACGAGCGTCGATCCGGTGCCCTCCGCGTCGGCGACGACGGCGCGGTCGACGGATGCCGCGGCCGCCAGCGCCGCGTCGAGATCGCCTGAGCGCAGCGCCGGCAGGTCGCCGAGGAGCGCCGCGCGGTGGGCGGTGGCGGCGGCCGCCACGCCGCGTGCGATCGCGGCATCCAACCCCCGTGCCTCGCCCTCATCGATCACGCGCACGCGGCCGGACGCCGCCGACGCGCGAAGCTCCGCGTCGTCGGTCACCACGATCACCTCGGCGACCCGGTGCGCCGCGGCGGCCGCGGCGATCGTGTCGAGTGCGATCGCGCGGGCGAGGGCGGCGCGGTCGGCGACGCGCAGGCGCGACTTGCCCACCGACGTCGGCTTCACGGGCACGACGACGGTGAACAGCGGCGGCGGGGCGGCGATCACGCTCCGAAACGGGCGCGCAGGCGCGGCAGGATCTCGGTGCCGTAGGTGCGCAGGAAGGTCTCCTGGTCGAAGCCCGGGTCGTGGAACACGAGGTGACGGAAGCCGAGCTCGGCGTAGCGGGAGATCTGCTCGACGTGCTCGTCGGGGTCGGTCGACACGATGAAGCGCGAGGCGGCCCGTTCGATCGGCAGCTCGGCGGCGCGGCGCTGCATCTCGATCGGGTCGTGCACGTCGCGCTTCTCCTCGGGGGAGAGCGCGAGCGGTGCCCAGAAGCGGGTCTTCTCGAGCGCGGTCTCGCGGTCGTCGGCGAGCGACACCTTCACCTCGATGAGGGTGTCGACGTCGTCGTCGCTGCGGCCGGCCTTCGTGATGCCTTCTTCGAGCGCGGGCAGCAGGGTGTCGACGTAGAGGGCCGGGTCCTTGCCGCTCGTGGTGATGAAGCCGTCGGCGATTCGGCCCGCGAGCTTCGTGGCGGCGGGACCGGCGGCGCCGATGTAGATCGGCACGAGCTCGTCGGGACGGTCGTAGACGGTGGCGTCGGTCACCGAGTAGAACTGCCCGTCGAACGTGACGCGCTCGCCCGACCACAGCTCGCGGATGAGCGTGATCGACTCCTTGAGGCGCTGGAAGCGCTCGGGCGGCTCGGGCCAGTCGAGGCCGAGTGTCACCTCGTTGAGCGCCTCGCCGGTGCCGACGCCGAGCACGATGCGGCCAGGGTTCAGCAGCCCCAACGTCGCGAATGCCTGCGCGATGACCGCCGGGTGGTAGCGGAACGTGGGGGTGAGCACCGAGGTGCCCAGCAGCACCCGCGAGGTGCGGGCCCCCACGGCGCCGAGCCACGGGATCGCCGCCGGTGCGTGGCCGCCCTCGTGCATCCACGGCTGGAAGTGGTCGCTGATGAACACCGAGTCGAAGCCGACCTCTTCGGCGAGCACGGCGAAGTCGGCGAGCTGGCCGGGGCCGAACTGCTCGGCGGAGGCCTTGTAGCCGAGGCGCAGGGGAATGGTCATGATGCTCCCATCGTGGACGTGTCGGAGTCGGGGGCCGAGTCGATGACGGATGCCGCACCGTCGCCGGCGGCGCCGACGAGCTCGTGCGGCGGCTCGAACTCGGCGCCGGTTGCGCCGTCGAGCACGCGCCGGAACGCGTCGACGGGCGCCGGCCACAGCAGCGTCAGGCGGCCAGAACGCGGATCGACGTACCAGTTGCGGCATCCGCCGGTCAGCCACGGCGTCGCGGCGGCGGCGGCGTCGATCGCGGCGGTGTAGGCGGTCTCGGCCTCGGGGCGCACCCGCCGCACGGCAGGGTGCTCGCGCAGGGCGCGGGCGGCGTACCGGGCCTGCTGCTCGGCCATGAGCACCGAGGAGTTGTGCCCGAGCGAGGCGTTCGGGCCGTTGAGCACGAACAGGTTCGGGAAGCCGGTGACCACCGTCGAGGCGAACGAGGTCATGCCGGTCGCCCAGTGAGCCGCAAGGGTGCCGTGCTCACCGGTGACGAGCTCGGCATAGGGCTGCTCGGCGGCGGCGAAACCGGTCGCCAGCACGATGACGTCGGCCTCCATGCGTCGTCCGCTCGCGGCGGTGAGCGTCGTGCCCGAGACCTCGGTGAGCGCCGACGGCTCGAGGTCGACGAGACCCGACGCGATCGACGGGTAGAAGTCGTCCGAGAGCAGCACACGGGTGCAGCCGAACGCGTACGCCGGCGTCAGCGCCGCCCGCAGCGTCTCGTCGGGCACCTGCGCGGCGAGGTGGTCGAGGGCGGCCGCGTGGGCGCGCGCGGATGCCGCGGCATCCCCCGACCGCGACGCGAAGCGTTCCTCGCCTTCGCGGTAGAGCGCGTCGTACGCGGCCTGCACCGCGTCGGGGTCGGCATCGAGGGCCGCTCGCTCGTCGGCGTCGTAGGTGCGCCCGCCGCGCGGGACGATCCACGCGGGCGTGCGCTGGAAGAGGGTCACCCGGGCGCCGCGTCTCGCGATCTCGGGGGCGAGCTGCACGGCGCTCGCGCCGGAGCCGATGACCGCGACGCGGGCTCCGGTGAGGTCGACGTCGTCGCGCCAGCGGGCCGAGTGGAAGATCGGCCCGGGGAAGCTCGCGAGTCCCTCGATCTCGGGGATGCGCGGCTCGGTCAGCCGGCCGCACGCGAGCACGAGGGCGTCCGCCTCGAGCTGCGCCGGCGAGGCGCCGCCGGTCGAGACCCGCCACAGCGACGCGCCCGCGTCCCAGGTCGCGGCCGTCATCGGGGTGTCGTAGCGCAGGGCGTCGCCGAGCTCGGCGGCGACCTGCTCGAGGTAGGTGCGGATCTCCTCACCCGGCGCGAACTCGCGCGTCCACGCGCCGCTCAGGTGCGAGCGCAGCTGGTAGAGCCGCGACGGCACGTCGCACGCGATGCCGGGATAGACGTTGTCCCGCCACGTACCGCCGGCGCTCGCCGCCCGCTCGATGACGGTGACGTCATGCCCCTCCTCGCGCAGCGCGAACGCGGCGGCGAGCCCCGAGAAGCCCGCGCCGACGATGAGCACCCGCGTCGCCGTCACCGGGCCGCCTTCCGCTCGGCATCGGGCTCGCGGTAGTCGGTCGTTCGCTGCCGGAACGGTCGCAGCAGCGACGCGGCGAGCCGCGCGGCCTCGGGGATCGGCAGCTCGAGCCCCTGCTCGACGCCGGCATCGGGGCGCACGCGTCCGTCCAGCAGAGTGCCGCCGAGGTCGTCACCGCCCGAGCGCAGCAGCACGGCGGTCGCCGCGGTCCCGAGCCGCGTCCAGGGCACCTGTACGTGGGGGATACTGCCCGTCAGCAGCAGGCGCGAGACCGCGACCATCGCGCGGTGCTCGTCGATCGGGGCGCGGCCGGCGACGAGCGGCACGCCGCCGAGCGGCGCGGGAAGCGGGATCGGCACGAACTCGGTGAAGCCGCCGCCGCTGCCGGCGGCCGCGGCATCCGCCTGCAGCTCACGCAGGCGACGCAGATGCGCGACGCGCTCGCCGGCGGTCTCGACGTGGCCGTAGAACAGCACCGACGTCGAGCGGAAGCCGTGCGCGTGCGCGGCGCGGATGCCCGTCTCCCACCGGTCGATCTCGAGGTCGCCGTCGAACGCCGCCCGTCGCACCCGCTCGCTCAGCACCTTGACGCCGGTGCCGGGTACGCTGCGCACGCCCGCGTCCCGGAGTGCCGCCAGGGCACCGTCGAGACCGAGCCCGCCGCGGTCGGCGAGATCCCAGACGTCCTGCGGGCGGTAGGCGTGCAGGTGCAGGCGGGGCGCCGTCTCGTGCACGGTGCGGGCGATGTCGAGATAGGCGCGGGGATCTTCGGATGCCGCCACCCGCCCCTGCACGCAGATCTCCGTCGCGCGGAGGTCCCACGCGTCGGTGGTGATCGCCGCGACGTCGTCGAGCGTGAACGTGCCGGGCTCGCCGGTCGCGACCGCCCGGAACCCGGTGGAGGTGAGATTGCGGTTCACGACGATGCTGACCGTCTCGCCGACCGTATAGCGCCGCACGTCGTCGGCGGTCGCGGTGAGGGTGTCGAGGCCGGACCCGGTCGCGGTCAGCAGGCGCACCCAGTCGCCGTCGTCGAGGTCTCCGGGGGCGGATGCCGCGGCCTCCGCGAGTCGGGCGAGGTCGCCGCCGCTGCGCCGTGATGCCGCCGGGGCGCCGCAGCGACGGAGTGCGGGCGCCGCGTCACCGGCGAGCCCCGAGTCGGGGTCGGCGAGCCTCGCGACCGCGGGTCGGAGATCGGGGTCGATCCAGCCGTCGGGATCGCGCACGAACTCGGGGTGCGCGGTGAGCCGCTCGCGCAGGGTGAAGCCGAGCTCGGCGGTGCGACGGGCGAGGTCGTCGAGGTGCGGCCAGGGGCGCTCGGGGTTGACGTGGTCGGCGGTGAGCGGCGACACCCCGCCCCAGTCGTCGGCGCCGGCGCGCACGAGCAGCTCGAACTCCGTCTCATCCGACAGATTCGGCGGCACCTGCACGCGCATGCGCGGCCCGAGCACGAGGCGCGCGGTCGCGACCGCCGCGACGTACTCGAGCAGCGACGCGTCGGGCGCGGCCCGCATCGCGGTGCGCGGCTTCGCGCGGAAGTTCTGCACGATCACCTCCTGCACGTGACCGTGGCGGCGGTGCGCATCGCGGAGCGCGATGAGCGACTCCGCCCGATCGTGCACGGTCTCACCGATGCCGACGAGGATGCCCGTCGTGAACGGCACCCGCTCTCGGCCGGCGTCCTCGATCACCGCCAGTCGCACGTCGGGGTCCTTGTCGGGCGAGCCGTAGTGCACCTGCCCGGGCTCCTCGAACAGCCGGCGCGAGGTCGTCTCGAGCATCATCCCCATCGAGGGGGCGGTGGGGCGCAGCATCCGCAGCTCGTCCGCCGACATCACGCCGGGGTTCGCGTGGGCGAGCAGCCCGGTCTCGGCGGTGATGAGCCGAGCCATCGCGGCGACGTAGTCGAGCGTCGAGGTGTAGCCGTGCTCGTCGAGCCAGGCGCGCGCCTCGGGCCAGCGGTCCTCTGGGCGGTCGCCGAGGGTGAGCAGGGCCTCTTTGCATCCGAGGGCGGCGCCCTGGCGGGCGACGGTGAGCACCTGCTCGGGCGTCATGTAGACGGGCTTGCGCAGCAGTCGCAGCTGTGAGGGGGTGTCGACGAAGATGCAGTAGTGACAGCGGTCGCGGCAGAGGGTCGTGAGCGGGATGAACACCTTGCGCGAATAGGTGATGACGCCCGGGCGGCCGGCTGCGGTGAGCCCCTCGTCGCGCAGAGCGGATGCCGCGGCCAGCAGCGCCTCGAGATCGTCGCCGACGGCACCCAGCAGCGCTTCGGCGTCGGCGACGTCGAGGTCGCGGCCCGCGCGGGCGGCGGCGATCGCCTCGGGGATGCGCACGGCGGACGCCGGCGCCGGATGATCGGCCAGACTCACCGGTTCAGTCTTCCACCCGCAGAAGGCGTCGGGGTTGTCGGATCGTTGCCGGGATGTAAGCAAACGCCGCCGCGGCCGCCGCGGTGCCCTGGCAGACTAGGCGCATGGTGACCCTGCTGCTCGACTCGGCTCAGCTCGAGATCGTGCTGTCGGGCGCCGAGCGGCTCACGGCATTCCGCAAGCGGAATATCGTCGTCGAACGCTCGTCGATCACCCGGGCTCAGCTCACCGACGACCCGTGGACGTGGCTGCGGGGCACCCGCGGGTGCTCGACCTACGTGCCGGGCGTCACCGCCGCGGGAACGTGGCGCACCGGCGTCGGTGACGACTTCGCCGTCATCCGGGCGAAGCGCCCCGGTGTGGTAATCGACCTCGACGAGTCGGCGGAGTTCTCGCGCATCATCCTCACCACGCGGCACGGCGTGGCACTGCTGCGCGCCCTGCGGCTCGACGGCGGCGACGAGCCGACGGATGTCGCCGAGCTCGCGCCCGACGCCGACTGACGCGCCCGCTCAGGCGACGTCGCGTCGCCAGCTGAAGATGTGGCCGAGCAGGAGCAGCGCGAATGCGTAGGCGGCGAGCACGATGGCCGCCGCGTACCAGGTGAGCGGGTCGGGAGACGCTCCGCCCTGACCGAGCGTCAGCACGGACGAGCCCACCAGCTGGTCGGATGCCGCGCCGGGCAGGAAGCGCCCGACATCCTGCAGCCACGAGACGAACATCGTGCCGAGGCGCAGCAGCGGCTCGATGAACTGGGTGAACGCGAGCACGACGACGATCGCGGCGACCTGGTTGCGGATGAGGGTGCCGAGGCCCAGGCCCACCCAGGTCCACAGCACGAACACGAGCAGGATGCGTCCGACCAGCGCCCAGGTGTCGGACGAGCCGAGACCGGTAGGCAGACCGTGGGCGGCGAGCAGACCCGCGATCGGTCCGACGGTCACGAGAAGCGCGAGCACGCCGTAGAGCAGTCCGAGGGTCGTCGAGGCCAGCAGCTTCGCCCACAGCACAGTGCCGCGCGCGGGGGTCGCCAGGAACGTCGGCGTGAGCGTCTTGTGGCGGAACTCGCCGGTGACGATGAGCGTGCCGATCAGCAGCGGAAAGACGTAGCCGATCGACGAGGCCAGGCTGTACAGCGTCGCCGGAACCTCACTGCTCGACTCGCTGAGCGCACTGCCCGTGCTCGATGAGGACAGGACGAATCCGAGGAACGTGGACACGAACCCGACGTAGACGACGAGCACGATCGCGAGGATCCACCAGATCGCGGTGGAGTAGAGCTTCGTCAGCTCGGATCGGGTGGCACGGGCGAGGCTCATCGCTGCTCGCTTTCGTCGTGGCGGTCGGTATCGGATGCGGCGGGCTCCGCGTCATCCGGGTACTCCTCGGTCGCATCGCTCCCGGCGGCGACCGGGACGTCGGCGAGCTCGACGACCTCTGCCGGACGCTCGACCTCTTCCACGCCCTCTGTCGCGCCCTCAAGCTCGGTCGTGCTCGAGCCGTCGGGCACACCTGCCGCGGATGTCACATCGGGTGCGGCCGACGCGGTGGTGGCCGGCTCATCGGGTGCGGCGGCGTCCGCCGCGGGGGCGAGGATGCCGGCGGCGGACGCATGCACGCGGTCGCCGGAGACCAGCTCGAGGAACGCCTCTTCGATGTTCGGCCCGCGGCGCACGAGCGACGACAGGGCGACACCGGCCGCCGCGGCGGCTGCGCCGACCTCGACGGCATCGGCGTGGAGAACCGTGAAGCCCGTGCGCAGGAGGTCGTAGGTGAAGCCGCCCGCGGTGAGGGCTGCCGCGAGGGCGGCGCGGTCGGGGGCATCCACCACCGTCGACACCTCGTCGGGGCCGACGATGTCCTCGATGGCACCCTGGTAGACCAGTCGCCCCTTGGCGACGATGAGCAGGGCGTCGGCTGTCTGCTGCACCTCGGAGAGCAGGTGCGATGACATGAGCACCGTACGACCCTCGCGGGCCAGATGCTGCAGCAGCGTGCGCATCCACTTGATGCCCTCGGGGTCGAGGCCGTTCGTCGGCTCGTCGAGGATCAGCACTCCGGGGTCTCCCAGCAGGGCGTAGGCGAGACCGAGGCGCTGCCGCATGCCGAGCGAGTACCCGCCGACCCTGCGGCCCGCGGCATCCGACATGCCGACGAGCGCCAGCACCTCGTCGACGCGGGAGGTGGGGATTCCCGCCGCCTGGGCGTAGACCTTCAGATGGTTCGCGCCCGAGCGACCCGGGTGGAAGGAGGATGCCTCGAGCACCGCGCCGACGCTGCGCAGCGGATCGGTCAGCTCACCGTAGAGGCGTCCGCCGATGCGGGCGGTGCCCGATGTCGGGCGCACCAGACCGAGCAGCATGCGCAGCGTCGTGGTCTTGCCCGCCCCGTTCGGGCCGAGGAAGCCGGTCACCACGCCGGGCTCGACGCGCGCGGTCAGGCCCGCGACCGCATCGACGCGGCCGAAGCTCTTGCGCAGGTCGGTGAATTCGAGCACCTGGCCGTCCGGCATCGGCTCCTCCTCGGTCCGTGGTGGTTCCATCTTGGCGGACAACCGCCGATCGACCCGGGATTTGCGCCGTCATCGGGCGGTAACGTTGCCCCGTGACCGACGTGCACCCCACCGATGCCGGCGTCGTGGTGCGCACCGAGCACTCGCTCGGCCGCCTCACCCTCGACCGCCCTGCGGCGATCAACGCGCTCGACGTGCACATGATCCGTGCCCTCCGGGCGGCACTCGACGCCTGGCGGGGTGACGCCGACATCGACACCGTGCTGCTCGACGGCGCCGGTGATCGCGGCCTCTGCGCGGGCGGCGACGTTCGCGCCCTCTACGCCTCGATCGTCGCGGGCAGGGCCGACGAGGTGGGGGTGTTCTTCCGGGAGGAGTACGCCCTCAACGCCGCGATCGACGAATACCCCGCCCCCATCGTCGCCTTCGCCGACGGCATCACCATGGGCGGCGGCATCGGTCTCGCCGGCCACGCCGCCGTGCGCATCGTCACCGAGCGATCCCGGCTCGCGATGCCCGAGACCCGCATCGGATTCACCCCCGACGTCGGCGGCAGCTACCTGCTGTCCCGCGCACCCGGCCGGCTCGGCGAATACCTCGCCCTCACCGGCGACACGATGAGCGCCTCCGATGCGATCCACGCGGGCTTCGCCGACCACTTCGTCCCCTCCGCGCACCTCGACGCGATCCGCGACGCCCTCGTCACGCGGGCAGACCCCTCCGGACCCGCCGAGCTCGTGCTGCTATTCGACGAGACGCCCGAGGCATCCGAGCTCGCCGCGAAGCAGCCCTGGATCGACGCGACCTTCGACGCCGACACGGTGCCCGGCATCATCGCGAAGCTGCGCGCCGTCGGAGAGCCCGAGGCATCCGCCCTCGCCGACCGGCTCACCCACGCGGCGCCCACTGCTCTCGCCGTCACGCTCGAGGCGGTGCGCCGGGCGCGGGAGCTGCCGACGCTGCGCGCCGTGCTCGAGCAGGAGTACCGCCTCGTGCTCTGGTTCGCACACACCCAGCCCGACATGGTCGAGGGCATCCGTGCCCAGCTGGTCGACAAGGACCGCGATCCGCACTGGAACCCCGCCACCCACGACGGCGTCACGCCCGACACGATCGCCGCCGCATTCTCGTACGAACCGGCCGTGCCGCTCTGGTCATGAGTACGCGCCCGCACCGTCGCGCCTACTCGATCGGTATCGCGTTCGACTGGTTCTTCTTCGTCTTCGCGGGGGTCGCGGCCGTGTGGCTCGCCGTGCTGAGCGCCGAGGAGTCGCTGCGACTCGGCTGGTGGGGCATCGCCGGCGGCATCGTGTTCTGGGCGCTGCTGGCCTACCTCGTGCTGCCGCGGCTGCATCGCATTCTCACCACGATCTACGTGCCCGACTACTTCATCGGACG
>NZ_MEGA01000077.1:0-10406 GCF_001725695.1 Microbacterium sp. SCN 71-21 | reverse complement strand
GGAGCGCCACGTGCGCCGCATCGCGCAGATCGCCGACTTCGAGCGCGACGGGTCGCTGCTGCCCGATCCCCGCGCGGGCCAGGGCGTCGCCGACGTCGTTGCCGACGCGTCGAGCTCGTTCGATCCGGAAGCGGGCTGATCGGCCGATGCCCGAAGGACACTCCGTCCATCGCATCGCCCGTCAGTTCGCGGTGAACGTGGTCGGCCGGCGGGTGGCGGCATCCAGCCCGCAGGGCCGTTTCGCCGAGGGTGCGGCCCTGCTCGACGGCCGGTTCGCCACCCGTGTGCGGGCCGTCGGCAAGCAGATGTTCCTCGAGTTCGACGATGCGCTCTGGCTGCGGGTGCATCTGGGCATGTACGGCGCCTGGGACTTCGCCGGTCAGATCAGCGTCGACGCGACGATCGCCTCGGCGAACGGACGCATGGGGCAGACGAACCAGCGTGGCACCGACGAGCAGATCATGGATGCCACGGGCGAGAACTCGCTGACCTCGATCGGAGCGCCGCGGCGCACCCGCGTGCGGATGTCCGAGCAGACCACGGGCCTGGCGGGGGAGGACGAATGGCCGCCGCCGGTGGTCGGGCAGGTGCGCCTGCGGCTGCTGACCGACGTCACGTGCGCCGATCTGCGCGGTCCGACGGCGTGCGAGCTGCTCTCCGCCGACGAGGTCGCGCAGGTGATCGCGAAGCTGGGACCCGACCCGCTCGTCGACGACGTGCACGAGGGCGAAGAGCGCTTCGTCGCGGCCGTGCGCCGCAAGCCGACGCCCATCGGTCTGCTGCTCATGGACCAGTCGATCGTCAGCGGCATCGGCAACGTGTATCGGGCCGAGCTGCTCTTCCGTGCCCGTCTCGACCCGCACACCCCCGGTCGCGACGTGCCCGAGGAGACGGTGCGCGAGATCTGGCGCGACTGGGTGCGGCTGCTGCGGGTGGGGGTCGAGACCGGCCAGATGATGACCATGGACGACCTCGATCCCGAGGCCTACCGGCTGGCGCTCGCGAACCGCGACGACCGGCACTGGGTGTACCACCGCACCGGGCTCCCGTGCCGGCGCTGCGGCACCTCGGTGGTGCTGGAGGAGATGGGCGCGCGCAAGCTGTACTGGTGTCCGGGCTGTCAGACGTAGGAGGACCGTGATGCGTCAGAATCCGAGTTTCGCGATGACGGATGTCGCCGAGCTTCGCCGTGTGATCGAGGCGAACCCGTGGGCGACCCTCGTCTCCCACACGCCCGACGGCCTCATCGCCTCCCATTACGCGGTTCTGCTCGACCCTGAGCGGGACGACCTCACGATCGTGGGGCATGTCGGCAAGCCCGACGATGCGATCCACGGCCTCGGCGACAGCGAGCTGCTCGTGATCTTCCAGGGGCCGCACGGCTACATCTCGCCGGGCTGGTACGACGGCTCGCCCGCGGTTCCGACGTGGAACTTCACCGCCGTGCACCTCGCCGGCGTGCCCGAGATCCTGTCGGGTGAGGAGAACCTGCGGGTGCTCGACGGTCTCGTGCAGCGGTTCGAGGCCCCGCTGCCCGATCCGAAGCTCATGTGGGCGCCGCCGAACGATCCGGAGTTCGTGCGGCGGCTCGAGCGCGGCACGGTCGGGTTCCGCCTCACACCGACGCGGGTGGTCGCCAAGCGCAAGCTGAGCCAGAACCGCCCGGTGGAGACCGTCGAGCACGTGATCGCCGAACTCGAGGGCGCGGGGCCGTACGCGAACCCTGCGCTCGCTGCGGAGATGCGCCGGGCGAACGCGGCCCGGGTGCGTCCGTGACGGCGGTCGGCGCGACGGTCGGCACGATCCGGGACGTGTGGATCGCGGGCCCGGGGACCGAGCTGCTGCCGTTCACCGGCGCCGCCGACGTGCTGATCGAGGGCGGACTGATCGCCGACATCGCCCCGGCGGGCGTGCTCGCCCCGCGCGGCGAGACGATCGACGCCGACGGCGCCTGGCTCGTGCCGGGGCTGTGGGATCACCACGTGCACGTCGTGCAGTGGGCTCTCGCCGCCGAGCGCGTCGACCTCGAAGGCACCGCGTCCGCGGCGGAGGCGGCCGCGCGCATGGGCGCCTCGGCGCCGCTTCCCGATGGCACGCGGGTGGGGTCCGGCTTCCGTGACGCGTTCTGGGCCGATCGGCCGACCCTCGCCCTGATCGATGCGGAGACCGGCGACATCCCGACTTACCTCATCAACGCCGACGTGCACAGCGTGTGGCTGAACTCCGCGGCGCTGCGGCGCGAGGGGTTCACGGTCGACGACGGGATGCTGCGGGAGGAGCCCGCGTTCGAGATCTCGCGCCGCCTCAATGCGGCCGGGACCGAGCGTGCCGACGCGCTCGTGCTGCGGGCAGCCCAGGCGGCTGCGCGGCGCGGGGTGGTCGGCTGGGTCGACCTCGACATGGCGTGGAATGCCGAGGCGTGGGAGCGCCGTACGCGGGCGGGCTTCGACGTGGTGCGCACCGAGTTCGGCGTCTACCCTCCGCAGCTCGAGCGGGCGATCGCCGAGGGGCTTGTGACCGGAGATGCGGTGGATGCCGCGGGTCTCGCGCGGGTCGGATCGCTCAAGGTGATCACCGACGGCTCTCTCGGCACCCGCACGGCGGCGTGCTCCCATCCGTACCCGGGCGGCGACGACAGGGGGCTCCTCACGGTCGAGCCCGAACAGTTGCAGGAGTGGATGTCCCGTGCCGCGGGGGCGGGGCTTGCATGCGCGATCCACGCGATCGGCGACCGCGCGAACAGCCACGCCCTCGACGCGTTCGCGGTGACGGGCGCGTGGGGGTCGATCGAGCATGCCCAGCTCGTCGCCCACGCCGACATCCCCCGCTTCGCGCGGCTGGGCGTGACGGCGAGCGTGCAGCCGGTGCACGCGCTCGACGACCGCGACCTCACCGATGTGCTCTGGGCCGGCCAGACCGCCCAGCCCTATCCGCTGCGGGCGCTGGTCGCGGCCGGCGCGAACGTCACGTTCGGGTCGGATGCCCCGGTCTCGCCCCTCGATCCGTGGGCGGCGATCGCCGCGGCTGTCTACCGCACGCGGGGCGATCGTGAGCCCTGGGCGGCGCCGGAGCGGGTGTCGGCCCAGGTCGCGCTCGCGGCATCCACCCATCGGGGCAGTGCGTCCCCCGATGTCATCGCCCCCGGCGCCGTCGCCGATCTGGCGCTCGTCGCGTCGGATCCGCTCGCCGCAGGGGAGCGGGAGCTGCGAGAGATGCCGGTCGTCGCGACACTGCTCGACGGGCGGCTCACCCACCTCGCGTGAGAGTGCGGGCGGTTCGCCGTGGCGTTCGGCGCCCGAGCGACTACGGTCAAGGGGTGCAGGATCGCTCGACACGCTTCATCCCCCACGTGCAGGGCCTCCGGGCGATCGCGGTCGCGCTGGTCGTGCTCTATCACTTCTGGCCCGGGCGTATCACCGGCGGATACATCGGTGTCGACGTCTTCTTCGTGATCTCAGGGTTCCTCATCACCGGGCACCTCATGCGCGAACTCGAGCAGACGGGTCGGGTGAAGCTGCGCGAGTTCTGGGCTCGACGTGCCCGACGGCTGCTCCCTGCGGCTCTGCTCGTGCTGCTGTTCTGCGCGATCGTGGTGTCGTCGCCCTACCTGACGCCCATCTCGTCGATCCAGCGCGAGGTGAAGGAGATCGTGGCCTCGACGTTCTACGTCGAGAACTGGTATCTCGCGGCCACCTCGGCGGACTACCTCAACCACACCAGCGACCCGACGACCGTTCAGCACTACTGGTCGTTGTCCCTCGAAGAGCAGTTCTACGTGCTCTGGCCGCTCCTCATCCTCGTTGCGGCGTGGATCGGCGTGAAGCTCCTGCGCGGCCGCACCCGTCGCGCGCTCGTGCGCACCCGCCGCTCGGTGGTGATCATGGTCGTGCTCGTCACGATCGCCTCGTTGATCTTTGGCATCGTTCTCACCCTCGCCGACCCGGCCCCGGCCTACTTCGTGACGTTCGGACGCATGTGGGAATTCGGGCTCGGTGCCCTCATCGCGCTCGTCCCCGCGCTGCAGGTACGTCAACCGGTCGTGAGCTTCGTGCTCGGCTGGGGCGGGGTGATCGCGCTCGGGTGGGCGGCGTTCCGCTTCGACGGCCAGACGCTGTTCCCCGGCTACGCCGCGCTCGTTCCGGCTCTCGGCGCGGCGGCGATCATCGCGGCATCCAACACTCGACGGTGGTGGTACCCGACGCGCATCCTCGGCCTCCGTCCGATGCGGTTCGTCGGAGACATCTCGTACTCGCTCTACCTCTGGCACTGGCCGCTCATCATTATCGCCCCGTCGGTTCCGTTCTGGGGGCTGTCCATCTACCACCGCCTCGCGCTGCTGGCGATCTGCGTGATCCTCGCCTGGCTCACCAAGCGCTTCGTCGAGGACCCGGCGCGCCGGTGGAAGGTGCTGACGGTGCGTCGGGGCGCGTTCTCGCTGTGGACATCCCTTGCCGCCATGGTCGTCGTCGGTGCGGTGGCGGTCGGTGGCTGGGCGATCAATGCCCCCGCCTACAACCAGGGCGTCGCCGCTCTCGCCCAGCTGCGCGACAATCCGCCGTCGTGCTTCGGGGCGCAGTCGGTGCTGGATGCCTCGTGCTCCCCGACGGCGAACCTGGGCACGATCCTGCCGGCCCCGGGTTTCGCGGGCGCCGATGCGCCGTCGGATGCCTCGTGCTTCCTCGAGCTGACCGACTCGGTGCCGGCCGTATGCGACTTCGGCTCGACGGACCCGTCCGCACCGCGCGTCGCGCTCGTCGGCGACAGTCACGCCTATCAACTTCTGCCGACCTTCAAGCGGATCGCGGAGGAGAAGGGGTGGCATCTGGTCACGTACCTCAAGGGCGCGTGTCCATTGAGCACGACACCGCTGTCGACGCCCGGTGCGTTCGGAGACGCGTGTACGGCGTGGCGTGAGGCGGTGACGAAGGATCTCTCGTCGTCCTCGTTCGCAGCCGTCTACACGGCGTCGCTCGCCTCCACCCCCTATGCGAAGGGCAGCTATCCCTCGGTGCACGCCGCCGCGGTCGCCGGCTACCAACAGGCGTGGCAGAGCCTGACATCGCGCGGCATCCCGGTCATCACCGCCGTCGACAATCCGGCGTGGGAGACCGACCCGAACAAGTGCCTGCGCACCCGGGCCGAGAGTGCGTGCACGGGAGCGCGTGCCGACCTGCTGGATCCGAACGATCCGGTGCGGGACGCGGCATCCGGTCAGAACCTCGTGACCTTGCTGGACTTCACCGATGTGTACTGCACCGCGAAGACCTGCTCGCCCGTCATCGGTGGTGCGAACGTCTACCGCGACCAGGACCATCTGACGGTCACCTGGGTCGACACGCTGAAGCCCGAGTACGAGGCGGCACTCGAGAAGGCGATCGCGGCGAAGTCCTCGTAGAGTCGCGGCATGAGCATTGCCGCCGACGCCGCCGTCCTCGCGCTCCCGGAGCGCGCCCCTCACCTTGCAGAGACGGCGTTCGTCGCCTCAGGCGCACGGATCGTCGGGGCGGTGACTCTCGGTGACCGGGCCAGCGTCTGGTACAACGCGGTGCTGCGCGCGGACAGCGCCCCGATCACCGTCGGGGATCGCAGCAACCTGCAGGACAACGTGTCCGTGCACGTCGACGCGGGCTCCCCGGTCGTCATCGGTGAGGACGTCTCGGTCGGCCACAACGCCGTCGTGCACGGCTGCACGATCGAGAACGGCAGTCTCATCGGCATGGGCGCCGTGGTGCTGTCGGGAGCGGTGATCGGTGCCGGATCGCTCGTCGCCGGGGGAGCGCTGGTGCTCGGCGGAACGATCGTGCCACCCGGCTCGCTCGTCGCCGGCGTGCCGGCGAAGGTGCGACGCGAGCTCAGCGACGAGGAGAAGGCCGGGCTGCTGCGCAACGCCGCCGTCTACCTCGAGCACTCCCGCACGCACGCCGGCGCGACGCCGATCTGAGGCGGAGAGAACGGCCGATCAGGCCGCTGATGGAGGGGGTGACGGGAATCGAACCCGCGCAATCAGTTTGGAAGACTGAGACTCTACCATTGAGCTACACCCCCGCAGCGGCCGGAGCCGCAGCATCCACGAGTCTATACATGGATGCCACGGCCGCCGCGAATCGACAGGGTGTCGGCTAGACTTCCAGGGGCCTTCGGCGCACCTCCGCGTGCGCACCCGCCCGGGGCGTAGCTCAGCTTGGTAGAGCGCCCGCTTTGGGAGCGGGAAGTCGCAGGTTCAAATCCTGTCGCCCCGACACGTCGGCCCATCCCACGAGACTTCGGTCAGCGCGCCACGCGCACATCAGAGGAGAAATGTAAGGCATGGTCACCAGCACCGTCGAGCAGCTCACGCCCACTCGCGTGAAGCTCCACATCACGGTTTCGCCCGACGAGCTCAAGCCGTCGATCGCGCACGCGTACGAGCACATCGCGCAGGACGTGCAGATCCCCGGTTTCCGCAAGGGCAAGGTCCCGGCCCCGATCATCGACCAGCGCATCGGTCGCGGCGCCGTGCTCGAGCACGCCGTCAACGAGGGTCTCGACGGCTTCTACCGTGAGGCCGTCAGCGCCCACGACGTGAAGGTCATCGGCCGTCCGAGCGCCGACATCGTCGAGCTCCCCGAGATCGCCGACTTCTCCGGCGACCTGAAGGTCGAGGTCGAGGTCGACGTGCGTCCCGACGTCGAGATCCCCGCCTACGAGGGCATCACCATCACTGTCGACGCCGTCGCCACCGACGAGTCGGCGATCGACGAGGAGCTGGACCGCCTGCGTTCGCGCTTCGGCACGCTCGTCACCGTCGAGCGTCCCGCCAAGACCGGCGACTTCGTCGAGCTCGACCTGATCGCGACCATCGCGGGCGCGAAGATCGACGAGGCCAAGGGCGTCTCCTACGAGGTCGGCTCGGGCGAGCTGCTCGAGGGCATCGACGAGGCGATCGAGTCGCTCACCGCCGGTGAGGACACCACGTTCCGCTCGAAGCTCGTCGGCGGCGACCACGCCGGCGAGGAGGCCGAGGTCTCCGTCTCCGTCACCGCCGTCAAGGAGCGCGAGCTTCCCGAGGCCGACGACGACTTCGCGCAGATCGCGAGCGAGTTCGACACCATCGCCGAGCTGCGCGAGTCGCTGAAGGACCGCGTCGACCAGCAGTCGACCTTCTCGCAGGGCGCCGCCGCGCGCGACAAGCTCGTCGAGACGCTTCTCGAGCAGGTCGAGATCCCGGTGCCGCCGCAGCTCATCGAGGAGGAGGTGCACAACCACCTCGAGGGCGAAGGCCGTCTCGAGGACGACGTGCACCGCGCCGAGGTGACAGAGTCGAGCGAGCGCCAGTTCCGCACCCAGGTGCTGCTCGACAAACTGGTCGAGCAGCAGGAGGTGCAGGTCTCGCAGGACGAGCTGACCCAGTACATCGTGCAGTCGGCCGCTCAGTACGGCATGGCCCCGCAGGACTTCATCGAGGCGCTCCAGCAGGGCGGCCAGCTGCCGCTGATGATCGGTGAGGTCGCCCGCAACAAGGCTCTCGCCGTGGCTCTCGGCCGCGTCAACGTGGTCGACACCGACGGCAAGCCCGTCGATCTGTCGGGCTTCGTCGCCGTCGCCGATGAGGTCGCCGCCGAGGAGGACGTCGTCGCCGAGGCCGAAGAGATCGCCGACGCCGCCGCCGAGGTCGAGGAGGCTCCCAAGAAGAAGCCTGCCCGCAAGCCCGCGGCCAAGAAGACCGCCGAGTAAGCAGACACGATCGAGAGGGGCGGATGCCGCGGCATCCGCCCCTCTCGCGTACCCGGAGCATGCGCATGACAGACGACGACTGGCAGGCCCGCGTGGATGCGGTGTGGGACGACGCGACCCTGTCGGAGACCGACGTCATCGCGGCGATCGACGCCCTCGCGTCCGAGCGAGGGGCGGATGACCCCGTCGCACTGTTCGAGCGTGCCGGGGCGCGGGACTCCGCCGGGCTCGAAGAGGAGGCGGAGCCGCTCTACCGCGCCGCCCTCGCCGGCGGCCTCGATGAGGAGCGCCGCACGCGCGCGACGATCCAGTACGCGAGCACGATCCGCAACCTCGGTCGCGTCGACGAGGCGCTCGCCCTGCTCGAGGCCGAATACGCGCGCAGCGCGGGGACGCCTCTCCACGATGCCGCCGCGGCGTTCTATGCGCTGGCGCTCGCGTCCGCGGGACGGGAGCGGGCCGCGGCATCCATCGCCCTCCAGGCCCTCGCGCCGCACCTGCCCCGGTACACCCGGTCGGTCACCGGATACGCCCGCGAACTGGCCGATCCCACGCCCTGATCTGCCGACGGCGAACACGGGCGGGGCGCCGAAACGCCGCCGGTAGTGTCGTTCTCACGCAACCGAAACAGGAGCACTCATGGCTGAACCCCTTGTCGCACAAAGCGTCTTCGACAGGCTGTTGAAGGACCGCATCATCTGGCTCGGCTCAGAGGTGCGCGACGAGAACGCCAACGAAATCTGCGCCAAGATCCTGCTGCTCGCGGCCGAGGACTCGCAGAAGGACATCTACCTCTACATCAACTCTCCCGGCGGCTCGATCACGGCCGGCATGGCGATCTACGACACGATGCAGTTCGTGCCGAACGACATCGTCACCGTTGGCATCGGCATGGCCGCGTCGATGGGTCAGCTGCTGCTCACCGCCGGCACCAAGGGCAAGCGCTACATCACCCCGAACGCCCGTGTGCTGCTCCACCAGCCGCACGGCGGCTTCGGCGGCACCGCGAGCGACATCCAGACGCAGGCGCAGCTCATCCTCGACATGAAGAAGCGCCTCGCCGAGATCACCGCCAGCCAGACCGGCAAGACCGTCGAGCAGGTCAACGCCGACGGTGACCGCGACCGGTGGTTCACCGCGCAGGAGGCGCTGGAATACGGGTTCGTCGACCACATCCGCGAATCGGCCACCGACGTCATCGGCGGCGGCGGCACCGAGAACTGACCACCGGCACACACTTTCAGGAGCAGTCGAATGAACACCCCCATGCATGGCGTGCCGCAGGGCTTCCCGATGCCGTCGAGCCGCTACATCCTTCCCCAGTTCGAAGAGCGCACCGCCTACGGCTTCAAGCGCCAGGACCCCTACAATAAGCTGTTCGAAGACCGCGTGATCTTCCTTGGCGTGCAGGTCGACGACGCGTCGGCCGATGACGTCATGGCCCAGCTCCTCGTGCTCGAGAGCCAGGACCCCGACCGCGACATCATCATGTACATCAACTCGCCCGGCGGCTCGTTCACGGCCATGACCGCGATCTACGACACCATGCAGTACGTGTCGCCGCAGATCCAGACGGTCGTGCTCGGCCAGGCCGCGTCCGCGGCGTCGGTGCTGCTCGCGGCCGGCGCACCCGGCAAGCGTCTCGCCCTGCCGAACGCCCGCATCCTGATGCACCAGCCCGCCGTCGGCGAGTCGGGGCACGGCCAGGCGTCGGACATCGAGATCCAGGCGGCCGAGATCCTGCGCATGCGCACCTGGCTCGAGGAGACCATGGCGCGCCACACCAACCGCACGATCGAAGAGGTGCACAAGGACATCGACCGCGACAAGATCCTCTCCGCGCAGGAGGCGCTCGAGTACGGCCTGGTCGACCAGGTGCTCACGACCCGCAAGCGCGTCCCGGCGGCTCTCACCAGCTGAGCGGATGCCGCGAACGCCCCGTACCTCCCCGGTGCGGGGCGTTCGTGCTCACAGCCGCGGCGCGCCGCGAACCGGGGGACAATACGCGACGATGTCGGCCTGCTCGGTTAGGCTCGAACCGCATCGTCGCGAGGCCGAACAGGAGGGGCAGCATGGCGCGCATCGGGGAGAGTTCCGACCTCTTCAAGTGCTCGTTCTGCGGAAAGAGCCAGAAGCAGGTGCAGCAGCTGATCGCCGGCCCTGGCGTCTACATCTGCGACGAGTGCGTCGAGCTCTGCAACGAGATCATCGAAGAGCGCATGGCCGAGCAGGGCTCGGGCGAGGTGGCCGAGTTCGACCTTCCGAAGCCGCGGGAGATCTTCGCGTTCCTCGAGGAGTACGTCGTCGGGCAGGAGACCGCCAAGCGGGCTCTGTCGGTCGCCGTCTACAACCACTACAAGCGCGTGCGCGCCCAGCAGTCCCTGCTCCCGGCCGAGCAGAAGGCCGACGAGGTCGACATCGCCAAGAGCAACATCCTCATGCTCGGGCCGACGGGCTGCGGCAAGACCTACCTGGCGCAGACGCTCGCGAAGCGGCTGAATGTGCCGTTCGCCGTCGCCGATGCCACGGCACTCACCGAGGCGGGCTACGTCGGAGAAGACGTCGAGAACATCCTCCTCAAGCTGCTGCAGGCCGCCGACTTCGACACGAAGCGCGCCGAGACGGGCATCATCTACATCGACGAGGTCGACAAGATCGCCCGCAAGGCCGAGAACCCCTCGATCACCCGCGAT
>NZ_MEGA01000076.1:0-10498 GCF_001725695.1 Microbacterium sp. SCN 71-21 | reverse complement strand
AGGGCGGAGATCGCGGCGAGGGTGGGGCCCAGGCACGGGGTCCAGCCGAGCCCGAACGCGATGCCGAGCAGGGGAGCTCCGGCCAGCCCGCTGGGTGGGTGGATGGCGGGTTTCGCGGTGCGTTGGAAGAGCCGGAACACGCCGAGGAACTCGAGCCCCCTCAGCAGGACCACGATCCCGAGGATGCGGGTGAGGAGATCTTGCCAGCGGATGAGCCAGGCCCCGAGGGCGCCGAACGCGGCCCCGTAGCCGATGAACAGGACGGAGAAGCCGAGGGTGAACAGTCCGGTCCCGGCCAGCGCCCGCCACCGGGAGACCCCCGCGGTGGTGGTGGTGCCGGTGAGGTAGCCGAGGTAGCCGGGCACGAGGGGGAGCACGCAGGGGGAGGCGAAGGACACCAGCCCGGCGAGGAGGGCTAGGGGGAGGGCGGCCCAGATGCTGCCGGCGGTGATGATCTCCCCCATCAGGGGCTCGTCTCGGCGAGGACGGTGTCGATGAGGGCGGCGAGGGTGGTGCGGGTGGGCAGTTGCCCGATGATGCGGGCGGCCATCCGGCCGGTGCGGTCCAGGACGATGGTGGTGGGCACGGCGCCGGGGGCGGCTTTCCCGGCGAACGCGGCTTGCACCGTGCCGGTGGTGGCGTCCAGGATCGACGGGTAGGTGATGCCGAACTGGTTCTCGAACGCGGCGGCGGTGTCGGCGCTGTCGCGCACGTTGACGCCGATGAACACGACACCGTCGGGCTGGTAGGTCTGGGCGAGGGCTTCCAGGTCGGGCGCTTCGGCACGGCAGGGCGGGCAGGCGGCGTACCAGAAGTTCACCACAACGACCGAACCCGCCCACGCGGTGGAATCCGCCTGCTCCCCGGTGTCGGTGGTGCCGGTGAAGGTGACCGGGTCGTCGCGCTGGTCGGCGGGGATCTCCCGCACGGTCTCGTCCGCGGACAGATACCCCGGGGACGGGGAGGAGGACAACAGGCCGGGCGTCTGGGCGGTGCACCCGGCCAGAAGCAGGACGAGCGCGCCGAACACGGCGACCGCGGCGGCGGTGACGGCGCGGCGGGGTGGGCGTGTCAGGGTGGTGGGGGTGCGCATGCGGGATCACTCCGGTCGGTCAGGTGTTCGTGCTCTTGCTGGTGGGGCGGCGGCGGCCGGCGAGGATGGCGCCGGTGATCAGCAGCAGCGCCCCGGTCGGGTACCCGGCGACCAGGTCGAGCCAGCCGGAGGGCTGGCCGGGGCCGAACACTTCCAGGTGCGCGAGCCAGTGGATGATCGCGACGATCGCGCCGGCGGCCATCAGGGCCTGGCCGACCCGGACGAGCAGGCGGTGTCGCCGCCAGGCGCGTTGTGGGTCCTCAGCTGGGGCGGGGCGGGGGGTGGTGCGGGTCATGAGCGGTCCTTTCGCAGGGGGCGGGTCACAGTCCGGAGTAGGAGTGCAGCCCGGTGAAGAAGACGTTGACGACGCCGAAGTTGAACAGCACGGCGGCGAAGCCGACGATGCACAGCCAGGCGGCGCGGGTGCCGGCCCAGCCGCGGGTGGCGGTGGCGTGCAGGTATCCGGCGTAGAGCACCCAGATGATGAACGTCCACACCTCTTTCACGTCCCACCCCCAGAACCTGCCCCAGGCGCGGCCGGCCCAGATCGCCCCGGCGATCAGGGTGAAGGTCCACAGGATGAACCCGACGATCGTCAGCCGGTATGCGAGTCGGTCCAGATCCTCCGGCCCGGGCAGACTGTCCCGCAGCCGGGTGAGCCGGGAGGGGAGGCCGCGGCGGCGGGTGGTGAGCAGGTAGGTGAGGGAGACGAGGAACGCGAGCCCGAAGAACGCGGTCGCCAGCAGCGCGACCAGCACGTGGATGACCAGCCACCCGGACTGCAGGGCGGGCATCAGGGGGGCGACGGGGACGTAGAAGCTAACCGTCGCGACGCCGAGCAGCAGCACGGTCAGCCCGAGCACGGCGCTGCCCAGGTACGCCAGCCGCACCCGCAGCGACACGGCCAGGAAGGTGGCGATGATCAGGGCGGTGCCGGTGAGGGAGAACTCGAACATGTTCGCCCACGGCACCCGGTCCGCGGCGACCCCGCGCAGCACCACCCCGGCAAGATGGAACACCCAGCCCAGCACGGTCAACACGAACCCGACCCGCGCCGCCTTCCCCGCCCCCCGTCCGCCCCCCGGGGCAGCGGCGGCACCGGGTGCGGTGTCGGGGGCGGGGGCGGTGGGTGTGCCTGCCAGGTCCGGGTCGGTGGTGCTGGTGGCGCCGGCGGTGACCGGCACCCGGACGGTGACCGGGACGGCAGGGGTGCTGGCGCGGCGGGCGAGGTGAAGGGTGTAGGCGACGAATGCGGCGGCGTAGATCGCGATCGCCGAGTACACCAGCAGCAGGGACAGGGCGTCAAGGAACGGGGTCATCAGAGCCTCCTCGAAGGGGTGCGGGGGAAGGGGTGAGGCGGGTGGCGAGGGTGTCGACGGTGGGTTGCAGGCGGGGGTCGTCGCCGCGGGCGAGCCCGGCGACCTCAAGCACCGTGCCGCCGTCCCGGCCGGTGGTTGCGCGGACCCAAAGGCGGCGGCGGGGCACGAACAGGGACAGGGCCAACCCGGCCATCGCGACGACCGCGGCGATCAGAGGGGGGGTTTGGGTGGGGTCGGCGGCGATCTACAGCGACGCGAATCGGGGGATCGGGCCGAGCTCGATCGTGCCCAGCTCGTCCGGCAGCGGAACCGGGGTGCCGGGGACCAACTGCAGGGCGGGGGTGGGGGTGCCCCGCCCGGCGATCTGGGTGAGGGTGCTGGTGTCCAGTGCGTACACCGACACCGGGACCCCGGTGTTCAGGCCCAGGTCGCCGACGTACACGTTGAAGGTGACGACCGGGTCCAGCAGGTCCGGGTAGCTGGACGCGAACGCCCCAGAGGCGGTGGTCGCGCGGGTGGGGTACAGCATCCCGACCAGGCCGACCTGCTCGGCCAGCCCGTCGGGAACCTTCACGATGCCCAAGCTGGTCAAATTCGCGTCCTGCGGCAGGAACGGGACCGTGTCACGGAACACGATCTTCCCGGCCGGGTTTCGGACGGTGAGGGTGGGGGCGTACCCGTTGCCGAGCAGATAGATGTCGGTGCCAGCCACCGGCAGCGGCTCGTTGACCTGGATGCTGGAGGCCTGCCGGGTGCCGCCAGTGGTGGTCGTGACCTGCGCGTCGAACGTCTTCGGCATGCCGAGCGCGTTGACGTTGTCCAGGACGTAGTCGACGCGGAACCGGTCCAGGGTGAGGGAGAACGCCGGGATCTGCGTGTCAGTGATGAACCGGCCGGCGGTGAACGAGTCGTACGCGATCCGGGTGGACGCGAACGTCTGCCCCTCCACCAGCACCCGCTGCCCGGTGAACCGGAACCCGCCGCCGACGCCGACCACGACCAGCACCGCCAGCAGCGCCACGTGGAACAGCAGGTTCCCGGTCTCCCGCAGGTAGCCGCGCTCGGCTGCGACCGAGTCCCGTCCGTCGTCGCCGCGGACCCGGCGGGTGCGGTACCGCTGCCGGCGCAGCGCCTTCTCGGCCGCGTCCAAGACCGCACCGGGGGGCGTGTCGGGGAGGACGCGGCGGGTGTGGGCGGGCAGGCGGGACAGGTTGCGGGGGGTGGCCGGGGGCGGGGCGAGCAGCGCGGTCAGGTGGTGGCGGATGCGGGGGATGACGCAGCCGATCAGCGACGCGAACAACAGCAGGTAGATCGCGGAGAACCACACCGACCCGAACACGTCGTGCAGCTGCAGCAGGTCCACCGCCCACATCCAGCCCGGGTTGGTCTTGTCGAACTGGATCACCCCGTTCGGGTCGGAGGAGCGTTGCGGGATCAACGACCCGGGGATCGCGGCCACCGCGAGCAGCAGCAACAACACCAGGGCGGTGCGCATGCTGGTCAGCTGCCGCCACGCCCACCGCGCCCACCCCGACACGCTCAGGCGCGGATTCGTGCGCTCCTCCACCGGCCGGTCGACGTGATCGGCGGGCAGCTGCGGGGCCTGCTCATTGCGGATCGACACGCGCATCCCCCCTCCCCCGGACGGGTGCGCGGCGGCGGGCGCGCCAGGAGGCGTGGGCGAGCAGCCCGACCCCCAGTACGGCGGCCACCAGGGCGGTGAGCACGTTCGCTTTCAGCCCGCCGGCGAGCAGCTCGGTGGGATCCAGCCGGATGGACTCCAGCACCGCCCGCCCCGCCCCGTACCACAGCAGGTACACGCCCAGACTCCGCCCGGCGCCCAGCGTGATCCGGCCGTGCCGGCGGCGGTGCTGCTCGAGCAGCACGATCACGGCGGCACCGGCCAGGTTCCACAGCAGCTCGTACAGGAACAGCGGATGAAACAGGGTCCCCGCCGGGGTCCCCGGCGGGATCGCGGGGGCTGAGGGGTCGATCTGCAGCCCCCACGGTAAGGTGGTGGGCGGGCCGAACAGCTCCTGGTTGAAGTAGTTCCCCAGCCGTCCCACCGCCTGGGCGACCAGCATCCCCGGCGCGAGCGCGTCCAGGAACAGCAGCACCGGGATCCCGGCGCGACGGGTGCCGATCACAATCCCGACCAGCCCGCCCAGGATCGCACCGAAGATTGCGATCCCGCCTTCCCAGATGTAGAGCACCCGCCACAGGTCCGCGCCAGGGAAGAAGTAGTCGCCGGGATGGGTGAGCACATGGTAGATCCGGGCGCCGAGGATCCCGAACGGCACCGCCCACATCGCCACATCCACCACGACCCCGGCCGGGTGCCCGACCGCCCGCAGCCGACGGCCGGTGATCAGCACCGCCAGCACGATCCCGGCCAGGATCGCCAGCGCGTAGAACCGGATCTGGAACGGACCGACCTGAACGAAGCTGATCCCCGGGCTCGGGATCAGCGCCGGAGCCACAATGAGGAGTGCGTCCATCAGGGCCTCACCCTCGCCGGAAGCCACGCCAGCGGGTCCACCGCTTCGCCTCCGGTGCGGATCTCGAAGTGCAGGTGTGCGCCGAAGCTGCGTCCACTGTCCCCGACCCGGCCGACCATCTGCCCCACCCGCACGGTCTGTCCCGGGGTCAGGGCGAGGGACCCTTCCCGCATGTGCGCGTACGCGCTTTCCACGACCTGCCCGTCGATCTCGTGCCGGATCACCACGTACACCCCGTACGCGCCGCCCTGCTCCGTCGCGGTGGTGACCACCCCGTCGGCGATCGCCTGGATCGGGGTGCCGATCCCGGGGGTCATGTCCAGTCCGGCATGGAAATTTGAGCAGGACGGGCATGGCGGGGTGCGGTACCCGAACGTGCTGCTGATCGGCACTCCCACGGTGAACGGCCACTGCACCGCCGATGCCGGGTCGTTGGTGAATGTGTCCGCGGTGTGCGCGTACGACTCGGTCCCGACGGGGGCGGTCACCGCCACCGTGTAGTCCCCGCGCACCATCACCGTCCCGGTGACGGTGTCGGGGGTGGTGAACGACTGGGCGCGCACCGGGGTGCGGGTCGCCTCGACGGCGAACACCGGCTCCGGCGTCAACGGGATCAGCAACGGCAGTCCGGCGATCGACGCGACCGGGAGCATCACCGCGCCGGCGAGCATCCGGGATCGGGTGAGCGTGCGGCGCGGCGCGTGTCGAGGTGTCCGGGCGGCACGGGTGGGCCGACGGCGTCGATCGCGTCGCGTCTGGACGGGTGGGGAAGACAGGGCGGCTCTCGCCGCACGGCGCGTTCCGGTACCGGGAGTCGGGGTGGAGGGGGCGGGTTCGGGCATACAAGACTTTCCTGGATGAGGGGGACGATGAAGGTGCGCACGGTCGCCGTCACACGGTCCAACCGGGAGCCGCGGCCCGGAGTGCACGGCGAGAATCCGGGATCGGATCACCCATGGCGCTGCCGCAGACGGGTCGCGCTCGCCTGCGGGCCGCACATCGTGGACCGTCGGCGACATCACGCGCCGGCGGCGGCTCAGGCGGCGGGCGCGGGCGGGGTGCTGATCAGGTGCGGCTGATCGACAGCACGATCAGGGAGGGCCGCAGAAGAGGCGACCCGGACGTGAACGAGCTCGACCTGCCGGGGAGGGATCGCAGCCACGCCAGCAGCGACATCCACCCGTCCCGGGCCGGGAGCACCAGGATGAGCAGGGTCAGCAACGCGAGCAGACACGTCACGGCAGCGAAAGCATGAGACGTCCCGCAGACCGTCTCATCGCACGAGGGCGTCACCACCCCGCTGACCAGGACATCAGCGGCGGCATCGGGGGCCGCAACGACTGCGGAGGCGGACACGACAGTGCCCGCCTGGTCCTCTTCCAGACTCAGCGAATGCATCGCAAGCAGCCCCGCGATGATCGCGGTCACCGCGGCCAGGTAGAACCACAGGGCACGCCGGGACCCGAGTGCCCGCCGTCGCGCCACCACCTGGTTCACCGTCGACGCCCCTTCCTCGATCACGCCCAGCATACCCCGGGCGGGTAGCCATCCCCGAAGCGATACCCATCCTGGATACCCCGGATGGGTATATGCTGAGTGGTAGGGGGCACCCGCTCCCGTGCGTGGTGTTCTGACCGTGTCGCGGAGGCAAGGCACCGCTACCCTGGACGGGAAGGAGGTCGGTCGTGAACGTGATTCGCTCGCACGCGCGTCTGACCCCCGGGGTGCGACGGCTCCTGCTGGCCGGTCCGATCGCCCTGGCGATCATCACCGGGCTGCTGTCCATGCACGTCCTGACCGGTTCCCACCAGCCCGCCCTGGCATCAGAGACCAGCGCGATGAGCACGCACAGCCAGGTCGGCTCCGCACCAGCCGCCGCCGACGATACGCCGATGACCGCAGCTGCGGTGGAGGGCGCTGGAGGGCATTGCCAGGACGGGTGCGGCAGCCCTGCGGGGATGCCGGATCACTCGATGCTGATGATGGTGTGCGTGCTGGCGCTGCTGGCCGCGGTGATCGTCCTGCTCGCCCCGACGTCCCGTGCCCTTCTCACATACGCCGTAGCCCGCTCGCGCTCCCATACCCGGACTCTGCTGGTCGGATTGCCGCATCCCCGCCCGCCTTCACTGCTTGTCCTGTCCATCAGTCGCACCTGATTCCGCCTGAACCCCGGCGACCCTTGCCGGGGATGCTGCACCCTGCCCTCCCGGGCACTGAATCAGACCCTCACCGACTGAATAGACAAGGACACCCCTGATGCGTTTTCGTACTCTCACGCTGACCGCCGGCGCCCTGGCCACCGTGCTCGTGCTCGCCGGCTGCGCCCCCACCGACGGCACCATGCCCGGCATGGACCACGGACCCGGGGGGATGACCAGCACCGCCCCCTCCCAGTCCGCCGCCGCGTTCAACGCCGCGGACGAGATGTTCGTGACCATGATGATCCCGCACCACCAGCAGGCCATCGAGATGGCCGATCAGATCCTCGCGAAAGACGGCATCGACGAGCGAGTCGTCTCCCTCGCCGAGCAGATCAAGGCCGCACAGGACCCGGAGATCCAGACCATGAAGGGCTGGCTGGAGGAGTGGGGCGTCCCGTACGACGACTCCATGTCCGGGATGGACGGCATGGACATGGGCGGCGGGATGATGTCGGAGGACGACATGGCCGCTCTGGATGCCGCGACCGGGGTCGAGGCGACCCGCCTGTTCCTGAACGGCATGATCGCTCACCACCAGGGCGCCGTGACGATGGCGCAGTCGGTGCTCACCGACGGACAGAACCCGGACGTGGCCGCCCTCGCGCAGCAGATCATCGACGGGCAGACCGCCGAGATCACCACGATGCAGGACATCCTCGCCAGCCTCTGACCCGGTACCCCTCGGACGGGACCCGCGCTCCCGATGCCGGTCCCGTCCGAGGCCCCACCCTCGACCCCTGTGCGGTCACCGGTATCCGGCGTACCCGCACGGAAAGGACCTCCGTTCATGATCTCTCCCACCACCCGCAGACTGGCGATCACGGCCACCGTCACCGTCGCGCTGCTGCTCACGGGCTGCAGCACCACCCCTGCGGAGCCCGATGCCCCCGCGGGCACCGCGGCCGGGTTCGGGCATGTGCACGGCATCGTCGACGCCGGTGACAGCACCGTGCTGCTGGGCACCCACACCGGCCTGTACACGCTGGGCGAGGACGGCACCGTCACCGGCCCGGTCGGTGGCATCGACCTGGACGCGATGGGACTGACCGCTACCGGTGACACCCTCTACGCGTCCGGGCACCCCGGCCCGTCCACCCCGGCGGAGCTCGGCGCCCCCAACCTCGGCATCATCCGCAGCCTCGACGCCGGCGCCTCGTGGGAACCGGTCGCGTTCACCGGGGAAGAGGACTTCCACGTCCTCACCGTCACCGGCGACGGCACCCTGTACGGGATCGGATCCTCCCGGCTGCTGCTGCGCACCAGCAGCGACGGCGGGCAGAGTTGGGCGGACGGTGCCGAGCTGCCCGCCGTCGACCTGGCCGCCGCGACCGACGGCACCCTGTACGCCGCCACCCAGGACGGGCTGCAGCACAGCACCGACGGTGGCGCCACCTTCACCCCGGCGCCGGACGCGCCAGTGCTGTACCTGGTGGAGACCGACCCAACCGGTGGGGTGGTCGGAGTGGACACCGACGGGACGTTGCGACGCCTAGTCGGCACCGGCTGGGAGAACGTCGGCACCACCACGGGAACCGTCCAAGCCCTCGGGGTCACCGGGGACGGTGCGATCGTCCTGGTCGATGACCGCGGCGTGGTCTGGATCCGCGACAACACCGCCACCGTTCTCATCCCGGCGGCAACACCATGACCACCGTCATTCGCACCTGGCGCGACCCGAGCGGTCGCGGATCGGAAGGAGACCGACCATGACCCCCACACCGGCACCCCCCGCGTGGGCGCACCGCACCACTGATGCCACCGCCGAGCAGTTGGCGGCGGTGGATGCGTGGTGGCGGGCGGCGAACTATCTGAGCATCGGGCAGATCTACCTGCAGGGTAACCCGCTGCTGCGCCACCGCCTCAGCCGGGACGACATCAAGCCGCGGCTGCTGGGGCATTGGGGCACCACCCCGGGCCTGAACTTCCTCTACGCCCACCTGAACCGCGCCATCCGCGACCGCGACCTGAACACCCTGTACGTGACCGGGCCCGGGCACGGCGGACCCGGCATGGTCGCCAACGCCTACCTCGACGGCACCTACACCGAACGCTACCCGGGCATCGACCGCACCGAAGAGGGGCTGCGGGCGCTGTTCCGGCAGTTCTCCTTCCCGGGCGGGATCCCCTCGCACGCGTCCCCGGAAACGCCCGGGTCGATCAACGAGGGCGGGGAGCTGGGCTACTCCCTCGTGCACGCCTACGGGGCCGCGTTCGACAACCCCGACCTGCTGGTCGCCTGCGTGATCGGTGACGGGGAGGCGGAGACCGGGCCGCTGGCGACCGCGTGGCACGGCAACAAGTTCCTCAACCCCGCCCATGACGGGGTGGTGCTGCCGATCCTGCATCTGAACGGGTACAAGATCGCCAACCCGACCGTGCTGTCCCGCATCCCCGAGGAAGAGCTGGTCGCGCTGCTGAGCGGCTACGGCCATCACCCCCACGTCGTCACGGTCGGCTTCGATGGCGAGACCCCGCAGGAGTCCCACGCGACGTTCGCGGCGGTCCTGGATGCGGTGCTGGATGAGATCGCGGACATCAAGGCCGCCGCGGCGGCCGGGACGCTGGAGGGGCGGCCGGCGTGGCCGGCGATCGTGCTGCGCAGCCCGAAGGGGTGGACCTGCCCGAAGATCATCGACGGTCTGCCGGTGGAGGGCACCTGGCGGGCACACCAGGTGCCGCTCGCCGAGGTCCGCGACAATCCCGAGCACCTGCGGATCCTCGAGGACTGGCTGGCGTCCTACCGCCCGCACGAGCTGTTCGACGTGACCGGCGCCCCCCGCCCGGCCACGGTCGCGATCGCCCCGGACGGGGATCGGCGGATGAGCGCGAACCCGGCCGGCAACGGCGGACAACTCACCGTCCCGCTGCGGCTCCCGGACTTCCACAAGCACGCGCAGCCGGTCGACCCGGCCGAGCGGGGTGCGGGAACCGGGGAAGCGACCCGCGTGCTGGGCGAGTGGCTGGCGGGGGTGATCCGGGACAACCCGGACAACTTCCGCATCTTCGGCCCGGACGAGACCGCCTCCAACCGGCTCGCCCCACCCGTCTACCAGGCCACCGGCAAGCAGTGGAACGCGGCCGTGGAGCCCGTCGACGAGCACCTGGCCCCGACTGGGCGGGTGATGGAGGTGCTCAGCGAGCACCAGTGCCAGGGCTGGCTCGAGGGCTACGTCCTTACCGGCCGGCATGGGCTGTTCAACTGCTACGAGGCGTTCACCCACATCGTCGACTCGATGTTCAACCAGCACGCCAAATGGCTCGAAGCGGCCCGGGAGGTGTCGTGGCGGGACCCGATCCCGAGCTTCAACTACCTGCTCTCCAGCCACGTCTGGCGGCAGGACCACAACGGGTTCTCTCACCAGGACCCCGGGTTCATCGACCTCGCCC
>NZ_MEGA01000075.1:0-15238 GCF_001725695.1 Microbacterium sp. SCN 71-21 | reverse complement strand
CGCAGGCGGCGCTGGATGAACCGGCGGTAGCCCGGGTCGAGGAATCCGGTCGTGAACAGCACGAATGTCGGCGGGCGCGTCGACGCCTGGGTGCCGAACAGGATCCGCGGCTGCTTGCCGCCGCGTACGGGGTGCGGGTGCTCGGCGACGAGCTCCGACAGGAAGGCGTTGAACTTCCCGGTCGGGATGCGCTGATCCCACGACTCCAGCGCCGTCTCGAGCGCGGGCACGAGCTTGTCGAGGTGACGCCCGGTGCGCGCCGAGATGTTCACGCGCGGCGCCCAGGCGACGTGCGCGAGGTCCTGTTCGATCTCCCGCTCGAGATAGCGCCGACGGTCGATGTTCTCGTACTCGATCGTGGTGAGCACGTCCCACTTATTGTAGGCGAGCACGAGCGCGCGGCCCGACTCGAGCACCATGTCGATGATGCGCACGTCCTGCTCGCTGATGGGCTCCGAGACGTCGAGCACGACGACGGCGACCTCCGCCTTCTCCAGCGCCGACGCGGTGCGCAGCGACGCGTAGAAGTCGGCGCCCTGCTGCAGGTGCACGCGACGGCGGATGCCGGCGGTGTCGACGAAGCGCCACAGCTTGCCGCCGAGCTCCACGATCTCATCGACCGGGTCGCGAGTGGTGCCGGCGAGGTCGTTCACGACCACGCGCTCGGCGCCGGCCGCCTTGTTCAGCAGCGACGACTTGCCGACGTTCGGCCGCCCGAGGATCGCCACGCGGCGCGGGCCGCCGATCTCGTGCGAGGCGACGGCCGAGACATCCGGCAGCACCTTCACCAGCTCGTCGAGGAGGTCCGCGACGCCACGGCCGTGGATGGCCGACACCGGGCGGGGCTCGCCGAGCCCGAGGTTCCACAGGGCCGCGGCCTCGGGCTCCTGCCGGGCGTCATCGATCTTGTTCGCGACGAGCAGCACCGGCTTGCCGCTGCGGCGCAGCAGCTTCACGACCTGCTCGTCGGTCGAGGTCGCCCCGACGATCGCGTCGACCACGAACAGCACGACGTCGGCCAGCTCGATCGCGATCTCGGCCTGCTGCGCGACGGAACGGTCGATGCCGCGCGCGTCGGGCTCCCACCCGCCGGTGTCGACGAGGGAGAAGCGACGCTCCATCCACTCGGCCTTGTACGTCACGCGGTCACGGGTCACGCCCGGCACATCCTCGACGACCGCCTCACGGCGCCCCAGGATGCGGTTCACGAGCGCCGACTTGCCGACGTTCGGGCGCCCCACGATCGCCACGACCGGCAGCGCCGGCAGGTACTCGTTGCCGTGCTCGTCGGTGAAGACGGCACCGAGCAGCTCGGTGTCGTCGTCATCGAGGTCGTACTCCTCGAGCGATGCGCGCAGCGTCGCCGCGCGCTGGTCGGCGAGTGCATCGTCGATGCCCGCCAGCTTCTCGGCGAGGCCGTCCGGCCCGCCTTCGTACTCGTCGTCAGACGACATCGTGCACCTCCTGTGCCGCGCCGGTCTCCTCGGCGATCACCGCGAGCACCGCGTCGACGGTGCCCTCGAAGTCGAGGTGGGTCGAGTCCACGACCCGCACCCCGTCCGCCGCGTCCATGAACTCGACGACGGCCGAGTCGGCGGCATCGCGTCTCTCGATGGATGCCGCGACCACCGCGACATCCGCCCCCTCGGTCTCCGCCGTGCGCCGGGCGGCCCGCACGGCCGGGTCGGCCGTCAGCAGCACCCGCGCCTCGGCGTCGGGGAACACGATCGTGGTGATGTCGCGCCCCTCGACGACGACTCCCGGGCGTCCCGCGCCCGCGACGAGCGCGCGGAAGAGGCCGGTGAGCCCGCGGCGCACGGCCGGCACGCGGGCGACGCCGCTGACCGCCTCGGTGACCCGCGACGTGCGGATCGCCTCGGTCACATCAGTGCCGGCGACCGAAACGCGCGCCTCGGCGGGGTCGAGCGAGATCCACAGGTCGAAATCGCCCGAGGCGTCGACGACGGCCGATGCGTCGGACGTGTCGACGGCGTGGGCCAGGGCGTGCCAGGCCAGCGCCCGGTAGACGGCGCCGGTGTCGAGGTAGCCGTAACCGAGGCGCGACGCGACGGCGCGCGACACGCTCGACTTGCCGCTGCCGGCCGGGCCGTCGACGGCCACGACCCGCACGAGGCCGGGACGGGTGAGCGATTCGGTCATGAGGGGAGGCTCGCAATCTTCCAGCCGCGGGCCTCGAGACCGTCGACCGCGGGGTGCACGGCACCCGGCACGACGCTGATCTCGGCGAGGCCGAACTGGGCTCCGGGGGAATGCTCGAGGCGCAGGTCCTCGACGTTGACGCCGAGCTCGCCGAGCTCGCCGAACAGGCGGCCCAGCTGACCCGGGGTGTCGTCGACCATGACGACGAAGCTCTCGAAACGGCGGTTCTGACCGTGCTTGCCGGGCAGACGCTCGACGCCCTCGTTGCCGCGGCGGATCGTCTCGGCGACCTCGCGCCGCGCCCCGGGCGCCTCGGGCGCGCGCAGCGCCTCGGCGACGTCGGCGAGGTCGGCGGCGAGCGCGTCGAGCACCTCGACGACCGGCGCCGCGTTCGCCCCGAGGATCTGCACCCACAGCTCGGGGGCGGATGCCGCGATCCGCGTGGTGTCGCGCACCCCCTGCCCGGCGAGGGACAGCGATGCGGCACTGGCATCGGTGAAGCGCGCGGCGAGCAGGCTCGCGACCAGCTGCGGCACATGGGAGACGAGCGCGACCGAGCGGTCGTGCTCCTCCGGACCCATCTCGACGGGCGTCGCCCCGAGGTCGAGAGCGAGCCCTTCGACGACGGCGAGGTCGGCGGCGCTGGTCTCCGCGTCGCGGCAGACGACCCACGGGCGTCCGATGAAGATGTCGGCGCGGGCCGCGATCGCTCCCCCGCGCTCGCGCCCGGCGAGCGGGTGGGAGCCGATGTAGCGCGCGAGGTCGACCCCGCGGCGGCGCAGCTCGACGAGCGGCTCGAGCTTGACGCTCGCGACATCCGTCACGACCGCCTGCGGGTGCGCGACCAGCTCACGCTCGATCACATCCGCGGTGACATCCGGCGGCACCGCCACGACGACGAGCGACGGGCGGTCGTCGGCGGTGGCAGAGCGCCCCGCACCGTAGTCGACGGCGAGCTGCAGCTGCGCGCGCGAGGTGTCGTCGAGGATGACCTCGACCCCCAGCGCCCGCAGGGCGTGGCCGATGCTCGCACCGAGCAGGCCGGCGCCGACGACGCGCACCGGACCCTGAGTGCGTACGGCGACGCGCGGGCGCGCGGACACGGCGGCGGGATCGGTCATCGGAGCTCCGGAGAATCTTCGGGCGCGGGATCGGCGCCCTGGCGCGCGAGGGTGAGCAGCGCGCCCCTCTCCACTGTAGTCAACTCGCGGGCCCGACCCACCGGGAGGCTTCCCAGGTGGAGCGGTCCGAACTGGCGGCGCACCAGCTCGATGACCGGATGCCCCACCTCGGCCATCATGCGCCGCACGATGCGGTTGCGCCCTGAGTGAAGGGTGAGCTCCACCAGGGACGAGGCACCGTGCCCGCCACGGGACGCGTCGAGCAGGCGGGCCTTGTCGGCGACGATCTCGCCGTCCTCCAGCTGCACGCCGCGGGTGAGCCGCGCGATCGTCTGCGGACTGACGGTGCCCACGACCTTCGCGATGTAGACCTTCGTGACCCCGAACGAGGGGTGCGCAAGGACGTGTGCGAGGCCGCCGTCGTTCGTGAGCACGAGCAGGCCGCTCGTGTCCTGGTCGAGCCGGCCCACGTTGTAGAGGCGCTCGTCCCAGTCGGCGGTGTAGCGGCGCAGGTCGGGGCGGCCCTTCTCGTCGCGCATCGTCGAGACGACGCCGACCGGCTTGTTCAGCACCACGTACCGCTTCGACTGGTCGAGCTGCACCGCGGTACCGTCGACGTCGACCAGGTCGACCTCCGGGTCGATGCGGCTGCCGAGCTCCGTGACGACGACCCCGTTCACGCGCACGCGGCCGCTCGCGATCAGCTCTTCGCAGACACGGCGCGACGCGACGCCCGCGTGGGCGAGCACCTTCTGCAGACGCACGCCCGCGGCATCCGTCTGCTCATCGGCGCCGCTCACCGGAACGCCTCGTCGAAGCCGCGCGAACCGTCGTCAAGCAGGGGTGAAATGTGCGGGAGGTCGTCGAGCGAGTTGATGCCGAGGTGCTCGAGCAGCGCGTCGGAGGTGCCGTACAGGATCGCGCCGGTCTCGGCGTCCTGTCCGACCTCGGTGATGAGTCCGCGGGAGACGAGCGTGCGCACGACGGAGTCGACGTTCACTGCGCGGATCTGCGCGACCTGGCCGCGGGTCACCGGCTGCTTGTAGGCGATGACCGCAAGGGTCTCGAGCGCGGCCTGCGACAGGCGCGACGGCGCCTGTCCGCCGAGGAACTCGGCCACGAGCGGGTCGTAGTCCTCGCGCACGTAGAGGCGCCAGCCGCCGCCGACCTCCCGCAGCTCGAACCCGCGACGCGGGCCGTCGGACTCGCCGTCGTAGTCGGCGACGAGCGCCTGCAGGGCGGCGCGCGCGGCCGCGACCGGCGCGTTCACCGCCGCCGCGAGGCTCACCAGGCTGTGGGGCTCGTCGATCATCAGCAGGATCGCCTCGAGACGCCGGGCCACCGAGCCGACATCCTGCGGCCAGCGCACCGGGTCGGCCGACACGAGGCCGTCGGCCGCGGGGGCGGCGACGTCGTCGGATGTCTCGTCAACGGTCATAGTCGGCTCCCAAACTCGCCAGCGTCTCGTCGCTCCACCGGTCGGCGCTCCATCGGAGCGTCAGCTCCCCCAGGGGCTCCAGCTGTTCGAACGACAGCGCCGCATGGCGGTAGAGCTCGAGGATCGACAGGAAGCGCGCGACCACGATACCGGGCTGCGCGACGCCGGCGACGAGCTCGCGGAACGACAGCGTGCCCGCCGAGCGCAGCAGCGTCACCACGATCGCGGCCTGCTCGCGGATGCTCACGAGCGGCGCGTGCAGGTGGTCGAGCCCGACCTCGGGGATCGCGCGGGGAGCGAACGCGAGCATGGCGAGCGCCGCGAAGTCGTCGGGCGTGAGCGTCCAGACGAGCTCCGGCACCGTGCGGCGGAACTTCTCGTCGAGGCGCGCGGCCCGCGTGTGGCGCCGGTCCTCGCGCTCGAGCGAGCGCGCGAACCACGCGGAGACCTCCTTGAAGGCGCGGTACTGCAGCAGCCGCGCGAACAGCAGGTCGCGCGCCTCGAGCAGCGCGACCGATTCCGCGTCGATCAGCTCGCCCTGCGGCAGGAGGCCGGCGACCTTCATGTCGAGCAGCGTCGCGGCCACGACGAGGAACTCCGACGCCTGCTCCATCTCCTCGTCGGGGTCGAGCTCGCGCAGGTACGCGATGAACTCGTCGGTGACCGCGCTCAGCGACACCTCGGTGATGTCGAGCTCCCGCCGGGAGATCAGGGTGAGCAGCAGATCGAACGGGCCGTCGAAGACGCCGAGGGACACGCGAAAACCGGATGCCGCGGCATCCGCGTCGCCCGACGGAGCATCGGCCGAGGCGGTTTCCGCGCTCGCGGAGTCGTGCACGGGGTGCGACGCCGCGACGGCGTCGGCGGACGCGAGGGGGTCGACGACGTCGGGTGCTGCCGCCTCGTCAGGCGACGGCGCCACGGGACACCAGCTCCCGCGCAAGACGGAGGTAGGCCTGCGCGGCCGCGTGCTCGGGGGCGAACTCGGTGATGGGCTGGCCGGCGACGGTCGCGTCGGGGAACTTCACCGTGCGGCCGATGACCGTCTCGAGCACGTCATCGCCGAACGCGTCGACGACCCGCTCGAGCACCTCGCGCGAGTGCAGCGTGCGCGGGTCGTACATCGTGGCGACGACACCGTCGAGGCGGATCGTCGGGTTCAGACGGTCGCGCACCTTGTCGATCGTCTCGATGAGCAGGGCGACGCCGCGCAGCGCGAAGAACTCGCACTCCAGCGGAATGACCACGCCGTGGCTCGCGGTGAGCGCGTTGACAGTCAGCAGACCGAGCGAGGGCTGGCAGTCGATGAGGATGACGTCGTACTCGGGGGCGAGCTTGCGCAGCACCCGCGAGAGGATCGTCTCGCGGGCGACCTCGTTGACGAGGTGCACCTCCGCCGCCGACAGGTCGATGTTCGCCGGCAGCACGTCGAGACCCTCGACGCCGGTGTGCACGACGACCTCATGCGGGTCGCGCTTGGTGTCCAGCAGCAGGTCGTAGACGGTGGGCACGTCGTGCGTGGTGATGCCGAGGCCGGCCGACAGCGCGCCCTGCGGGTCGAAGTCGACGGCGAGCACCTTGCGCCCGTAGGAGGCGAGCGAGGCGGCCAGGTTGATCGCGGTCGTCGTCTTGCCGACGCCGCCCTTCTGATTGCACAGCGAGATGATGCGGGCCGGCCCGTGCGACGCGAGCGGCGCGGGCGTCGGGAAGCCGCGGTAGGGGCGTCCGGTCGGCCCGATCGGGGTGTCCTCCGCTGTCGTCGGAGATGCCTTGCCCCCTGCTGCTCTGCTGGCCACCGTGCTCCTTCTTGCGGATCGTTCGGTCGATTCTAGCGACGAGCAGAGCGGATGCCGCGGCTACCGCGCGCGCGGATGCGAAGACGCGTAGACCTCCCGCAGCGTGTCGACGCTCACGTGCGTGTAGATCTGGGTGGTGCTGACGGAGGCGTGTCCGAGCAGCTCCTGCACGACGCGCACGTCCGCCCCGCCCTGCAGCAGGTGGGTCGCGAAGGAGTGCCGCAGCGTGTGCGGGGACACGTTGGCGTCGAGGCCGGCGCGCTCCGCGGCATCCTGGATCACGAGCCACGCGCTCTGCCGTGACAGCGGGGCACCGCGCACCCCGAGGAAGAGGCGCGCACTCGCCCGCCCGCGGCGGGAGAGGTCGGGTCGCACCCGCGTGAGGTAGGCCGCGAGCGCCTCGCGCGCGTACGAGCCGAGCGGCACGATGCGCTCCTTCGACCCCTTGCCGCGCACGCGCACGATCTCGGTGTCGATGACGTCGTCGACATCAAGGGAGACCGCCTCCGACACGCGCGCTCCGGTGGCGTACAGCAGCTCGAGCAGCGCGCGGTCGCGCAGCTGCACCGCGCTCGCCTCGTGCTGCGCGCCCGGGGCGGGACCGGCGCCGTCGAGGAGCCGGTCGACCTGGTCGATCGTGAGCGCCTTCGGCAGGCGCTTCGGCAGCTTCGGCGCGACGAGCCGCGTCGTCGGGTCGACCTCGGTCCATCCCTCGCGCAGCGCGAAGCGGTGCAGTCCCCGCACCGACGACTGCAGGCGCGCGAGACTGGATGCCGCGGGCCGCGGCTCGCCCGAGGCGACCTCGGCGAGGAACGCGTCGACATCGTTCGCCGTGAGCGCCGCGACATCCGTCACGTCGCGCGTCTCGAGCCACGCCAGGTAGCGCGCCAGGTCGCGGCGGTACGCGGCGAGGCTGTGCGGCGACAGCCCGCGTTCGATCGTGAGGTGGCGCAGGTACCGGTCGAGGGCGCGCTCGGGGGTCACGGTCGCGCCGCTCCGGTCACGCCTCGCGGCGCAGGCGCTCGGCGCCGGCGAGCGCGCCGGCGGTCAGGATGCCGTTGCGGATGCGCCCCTCGAGCACCGCGTCGACGACGTCGCCGATCGCGATCCACTCCACGCGGATGTCGCGCTCCTCCTCCTCGCGCGCGAACGCCGTCGTGGTCGCCGACAGTCCGCGGGCGAGGAAGACGTGCACGATCTCGTCGTTGCCGCCGGGCGTCGTGTAGATGCTCACGAGCGGTTCCCAGCGGGATGCCTCGAGGTCGGCCTCCTCGGCGAGCTCGCGCCGCGCGGCGGTCGCGGGGTCCTCCCCCACGATGTCGAGCAGGCCCGCGGGGATCTCCCAGTCGCGTCGACGGATCGGGTGCCGGTACTGCTGGATCAGCAGCATCCGTCCCTCATCGTCGACCGCGACGATCGCGACGGCGCCGGTGTGATCGACGTACTGCCGCACGATCTCACCGTCGCCGTAGCGCACGGTGTCGCTGCGCACGTCCCACACCTTGCCGGCGAAGACGAGTTCGGAGGCGACGACCTCGACGTCGACGGGCTCGTCGGCGAGGCCGCGCGGGTCAGTCGTGTTCGACATCGAAGAGCTCGCTCGCACGACGACGGTCGAGCGACGCGCCCACGAGGCCGCGGAAGAGCGGATGCGGCGTGGTCGGCCGCGAGCGCAGCTCGGGGTGCGCCTGGGTGGCGATGTAGAACGGGTGCACGTCGCGCGGCAGCTCGACGTACTCGACGAGGTTGCGGTCGGGCGAGAGGCCCGAGAACACGAGGCCCGCCTCGGAGAGCTGGTCGCGGTAGGCGTTGTTGACCTCGTAGCGGTGACGGTGTCGCTCGGACACGCGCTGTGCGCCGTAGAGCTCCGCCGCGAGCGATCCCTCGCGCAGCTGCGCCGGGTAGAGGCCGAGACGCATCGTGCCGCCGAGGTCGCCGTGGTCGATGATGTCGACCTGCTCGGCCATCGTCGCGATGACGGGGAACTCGGTGTCGGGGTCGAACTCGCTCGACGAGGCGCCCGGCAGGCCGGCCTTGTTGCGGGCGTACTCGACGACCATGCACTGCAGGCCGAGGCACAGGCCGAGCGCGGGGATGCCCTGCTCGCGGGCGAAGCGCAGCGCACCGAGCTTGCCCTCGATGCCACGGATGCCGAAGCCGCCCGGCACCACGATGCCGTCGACGGCGGCGAGCGCCTTCTCGGCGCCCTCGGGGGTCTCGCAGAGGTCGGACGGGATCCACACTACGTTGACGTGCGTCTCGTGGGCGAAGCCGCCGGCTTTGAGGGCCTCCGTCACCGACAGGTAGGCGTCGGGCAGGTCGATGTACTTGCCGACGAGCCCGATCGTGACCTCGTGCTTCGGGTTGTGCACCGCCTGCAGCACCTTGCTCCACCGGCTCCAGTCGACGTCGGCCGCGGTGTCGAGGCGCAGCGCGCTGACGATGTAGTCGTCAAGTCCCTGGTCGTGCAGCATCGTCGGGATGTCGTAGATGCTCGGCACGTCGACGGCGTTGACGACCGCACCCTCGTCGACGTCGCACATGAGCGCGATCTTGCGCTTGTTCGACTCGGTGACGGGGCGGTCGCTGCGCAGCACGAGCGCATCGGGCTGGATGCCGATCGAACGGAGGGCCGCGACCGAGTGCTGCGTCGGCTTCGTCTTCTGCTCGCCGGACGCACCCATGAACGGCACGAGCGACACGTGCACGAAGAACACGTTCGCGCGGCCGAGCTCGTGACGGATCTGACGCGCCGACTCGATGAACGGCTGCGACTCGATGTCGCCGACCGTGCCGCCGATCTCGGTGATGATGACGTCGGGGCGCGGGTCCTCGCTCGCCTGCAGGCGCATGCGGCGCTTGATCTCGTCGGTGATGTGCGGGATGACCTGCACGGTGTCGCCGAGGTACTCGCCGCGGCGCTCGCGGGCGATGACCTGCGAGTAGATCTGGCCGGTGGTGACGTTCGCGGCCTGGCTGAGCTCGATGTCGAGGAAGCGCTCATAGTGGCCGATGTCGAGGTCGGTCTCGGCGCCGTCGTCGGTCACGAAGACCTCGCCGTGCTGGAACGGGTTCATCGTGCCCGGATCGACGTTCAGATACGGGTCGAGCTTCTGCATGACGACTCGGAGTCCGCGCGCGGTCAGCAGGTTTCCGAGGCTGGCGGCGGTCAGCCCCTTCCCCAACGACGAAACGACACCACCGGTGACGAAGATGTGCTTGGTGGTGCCGTTAGGGGTTCCGTGGGGGGCTGACTCAGTCGTATGCATCACGGGCTTTCATCCTATCAGCGGGTCGGGGGTGCGAGGTCCAGCAACTCGCGGGCGTGGCTCAGCGCCGACGCCGAGTCCGAGAGCCCCGACAGCAGCCGAGCCATCTCGGCCTCGCGCTCGGCGCCGTCGAGCCGGCGCACGCTCGAGGACGTCACCGAACCGTCGCTGGCCTTGACGACGGTGAGATGGTTGCCGGCGAAGGCGGCCACCTGCGCGAGGTGGGTGACGACGATCACCTGGGATGTCTCGGCGAGCCGGTGCAGCCGGCGACCGACCTCGATCGCCGCAGCGCCTCCGATGCCCGCATCGATCTCGTCGAACACGAAGGTCGGCACCGGGTCGGTGGAGGCGATGACGACCTCGATCGCGAGCATCACCCGGCTGAGCTCGCCGCCCGAGGCGCTGCGTGCGACAGCGCGCGGCTCGGCGCCGGGGTGGGGCGCCAGCAGGATCGCCACCTCGTCGCGACCCGACGACGAGTCCGCGGTCGCGCTGACCGAGATCGTGACGGTGGCATCGGGAAGCGCAAGGGCGTGCAGCTCGTCGGTGACGACCGCCGCGAGAGCGGATGCCGCCTGCTCCCGCGCCTCCGTGAGAGCGGATGCCGCGGCATCGAGGTCTGCGGCCGCGACAGCGCGCTCGGCGTGGAGGGCGTCGACCCGCTCGGGGTCGTCGTCGAGGTCGAGCAGACGCAGCGCGCCCGTGCGGGCGAGCTCCAGGGCGGCGTCGAGGGAGCCCGCCGCCCAGCGCGGCCCGCCGCTCCTCGAGCGCGGCGAGCTCCTGCGGACCCGACTCGTCGAGGTCGGCGAGGTAGGCGGCGAGGGCGGCCGCGGCATCCGTCGCCCGGTATCCGAGCTCGGTGACCTGTGCGGCGATCTCTGCGAGCGCGGCGTCGTTGTCGGCGGCGCGTTCCAGCGCGTGCCGCGCCTCGCCGAGCAGGCCGATCACGTCGGGGAGATCGTCGTCGCGGGAGAGCGCATCGTGCGCCTGGGTCGCGGCGGCGCGCAGGTCTTCGGCGTGCGCAAGGCGTTCTGCTCGCGCAGCGACGTCGACGTCCTCCCCCGGCTGGGGATCGACGGCCTCGATCGCCGCGAGGTCGGCGCGCAGCGTCGCCGCCTCGCGCGACCGGGCTTCGCCGTCGCCCTCCACCTCGGACAGCACACGGTCGAGTTCGCGCACCCGGGCGTAGGCGGCGCGGTAGGCCTCGAGAGCCGCGGTGATCGTCGCCCCGCCGAACCTGTCGAGGGCGTCGCGCTGGGCGGCGGCCGAGCGCAGACGCAGCTGGTCGGACTGCCCGTGCACGACGACGAGGTGCTCCGCGAGCTCGGACAGCACCCCGACCGGGGCGCTGCGCCCGCCGACGTAGGCACGACTGCGCCCCTCCGCGCTGAGCGAGCGACCGAGCAGCAGTTCGGCGCGGCCGTCGCCGAGGTCGTCGAGGTCTCCGCCCGCGTCGGCGACGCGCTCGGCGACGGCACCGGTCGTCGGAACGATCCAGACGCCGTCGACGCTCGCCGCGGATGCCCCGGCGCGCACCGCGCCCGAGTCGGCGCGGGCACCGAGCACGAGTCCGAGGCCGGTGACCACCATGGTCTTGCCGGCGCCGGTCTCTCCCGTGATCGCGGTGAAGCCGGGACCGATGGGCAGCACGGCGTCGTCGATGACGCCGAGGCCCTGCAGGTGCAACTGCTCGATCACGCGTCGTCGCTCTCGTCCCGGGCCCCGCCGATGATCGGGTGGGTGCCGGTCGACAGCTCGTCGGGCCCGCGCCAACCGTCCACCGGCAGATGGAACTTGCGCACCAGCCGGTCGGTGAAGGCGGGCGCGTGCAGACGCGCGAGACGCACCGGCTCGGGAGAACGGCGCACCACGACGCGCGCACCGGGAGGCAGCTCATGCGAGCGACGACCGTCGGCCCAGAGGATGCCGACCCCGTCGGTGCGCGCGAGCACCTCGACCGCGACGGCCGCCTCGGGTCCCACGACGAGCGGCTTCGCGAACAGGGCGTGGGCCGACAGCGGTACGACGGCGAGCGCCTCGACGGACGGCCAGATGACGGGACCGCCGGCCGAGAAGTTGTAGGCGGTCGACCCGGTCGGGGTGGACACGACGACCCCGTCGCATCCGAAGCTCGACAGCGGACGCCCGTCGATCTCGATGACGACCTCGAGCATGCGCTCGCGGCTCGCCTTCTCGACGGTCGCCTCGTTCAGCGCCCAGGTCTCGTAGACGACCTCGCCGCGGCCGTTCTTCACCCGCACCGACACGGTCAGGCGCTCCTCCACGCGGTACTCCCGCGAGATGACGCGCGCGACGGCTTCATCCAGGTCGTCGCGCTCGCTCTCGGCGAGGAACCCGACATGACCGAGGTTGATGCCGAGGATCGGCACCGCCGCGCCGCGCACGAGCTCCGCCGCACGCAGGATCGTGCCGTCGCCGCCGAGCACCACCGCGATCTCGACCCCGTCGACCGGCACCTCGATGCCGAGACGCGGAAGGTTCGCGGCGGCGGGCAGCACTTCGCCGAGCTCTTCCCGGTCGTCACGCGCGAGCACGGGCGATGCACCGGCATCGAGCAAGGCGCGGATGACGCGTTCCGCCGCATCGACCGTCGCCGCACGACGGGCGTGGGCCACCACCAGGATGTAGCGTTCCTCGCTCATCGCCCTCCCGTCATGCCGTGAACCGCCTCGCTCCATTCTGTCGGAAGCGTCCCGCCGCCCGGCCGCAGGTGCACGAGATATTCGCGATTCCCGTGCGTTCCGGCGATCGGGGAGGAGACGACGCCGGCGGTGCCGAGGCCCAGATCCCAGGCGGCCCACAGCACGCCGTTGACGGCGTCCTCCCTCAGCGCGGGGTCGGTCACGAGACCTCCCGTGACGGCGGTGCGGCCGACTTCGAACTGCGGCTTCACGAGCAGCACGATGTGGGCATCGGATGCCGCCACCTCCGCGACCGCGGGAAGCACGAGGCCGAGCGAGATGAATGACAGATCGCCGACGACGACGTCCGGAGCGGCATCCTCACCGGTCGCCCCGGCGAGCGCGGCACGGGTCATGAATCGCACGTTGAAGCCCTCGACCGCCGTCACTCCGGGGTCGCGCGCGATCTCGGGGGCGAGCTGGCCGTGGCCGACGTCGACGGCGAGCACGCGCCGCGCGCCGCGCTCACGCAGTACCTGCGTGAATCCGCCGGTCGAGGCGCCCATGTCGAGCGCGAGGCGCCCTGTGACGTCGATCACGAAGGCGTCGAGCGCCGCGATGAGCTTGTGCGCACCCCGGCTGACGTAGTGATCGGATGCCGCCACGTCGAGGTGCGCATCGTCGCTCACCGTGGTCGAGGCTTTCACCACCGGCGTGCCGTCGACGGTGACGAGCCCGTCGGCGATGAGCGTCGCCGCGTGCGTGCGGGATCGGGCGAGTCCGCGGCGGGCGAGTTCGGCGTCGAGGCGCCCGGCCATCAGGCCCCGGGCGCGGCGTCGAGCCGGCGGGTGAGGTCGTCGAGCACGTGCTGGTAGCCGGCGGCGCGCGCGGCGAGCGGCTGCTGCTCGATCACCTCGAGCTCGCCGACGAGGTCGGGGCGGGCGTCGGAAGGCTCGGGCGCGGCGGTCGACATGCCCCCAGGATACGTGTCGGCACAGCGCACCGGCGGGCTCCCGCGCCCGTGGCGCGAACGACCGGCGTGGCCGCCTCAGCTCACGCGGAACGGATCTGCGTACAGCTCCTCCGGCACACGGAACCCGAAGATCGCGCGCCCGCTCCCCCAGATCGCGGCCGCTCCGGCCCGCAGCAGGTCGATCGGCTCGTCGCCCGCGGAGATCACGCGCAGATCGACACCGTCGATCGCGACCTTCGCCTTCCCGACAGTCGTCACGTCCCCGGAGGTGATCGTCTCGGGGTAGGGCGCCGTCAGGTCGCGGAGGTCGCGGAGGATGAACGTCGGACGCGAGGTCTCGGGCGCGGCGAGCACGTGCTTGGGCCGGTCGATCCCGGTGAGCACCAGCGCCGACGCGATGTCAGCGGCTTGGGCGCCCGCGATGTCGGTGTCGAGTCGGTCGCCGATGAAGAGCGGATGCTGCGCCCCGAAGCGTGCGACGGCCTCGTGGAAGATCGGCGCCTCCGGCTTTCCGGCGACGACCGCGAGCCGGCCGACGGCCGTGTGCACCGCCGAGACCAGCGTGCCGTTGCCCGGCGCGATGCCGCGGCCCTGCGGGATCGTCCAGTCGGTGTTAGTCGCGATCCAGGGGATCCCGCCCTCCTCCTCCGGCGTCGCGAGGGCATAGGCGGCTTCGGCGAGATCCTTCCAGCCGACCTCGGGAGCGAAGCCCTGCACGACGGCTGCGGGCGCATCGTCGGCGCTGCGGGTGACGGCGAATCCGGCCTTCTCGACCTCGGTGACGAGCCCATCGCCGCCGATCACGAGGATGCGCGACCCCGCGGGCACGCGCGCGGTGAGCAGCCGCATCGCGGCCTGCGGGCTCGTGACGATGTCGGTCGGCTGCACGCCGGCCAGGCCCAGCTCGCGCAGGTGGGCGGCGACGGTGGCGTCGGTGCGCGACGCATTGTTGGTGATGAAGCCGAGGCGGCGGCCCGAGGCCGCGGCCGCGTTGAGGCTCTCGACGGCGTGCGGAATCGCCCGCGGCCCGGCGTACACCACACCGTCGAGGTCGGCGAGCACCGCATCCACCCCGTCGAGGGGGGCGGATGCCGCGGCCTTCCGCCCGAAGATCATCGCGCGTCCTCGTCGTCAGAGGAGTCGGCGACCTTCTCGTCGTCCGCGTCCGCTGCGACGTCGTCCACGGGCTGGGCAGGCGCGCGCAGAGCGTCATCCGCCTCATCGCCGACGAGCTCGTCGTCCGCCTCATCGATCTCGGATTCGGCCGGCGCACGCAGCTCGTCGCGCGCCTCGTCCTCGCTCTCGTCGAGAGTCTCGTGCTCGTCGGCGTCACGATCCTCCACGTGCGCCGAGTCTTCGACGCTCTCGACGGTGTCGTGGGCGTCCTCGTCCTCATCATCGTCGTCCGAGATGACGATGAGCTCCTCGTCCTCGCCGAACCCATTGGCCTGGTCGATCGCGTCCGCCGCGATCTCGGCACGGCGGTACCACTCGGATGCCTCGGCCTCACGGCCGAGCTCCTCGAGCACTCCGGCCCGCGCCGCGAACAGCGCGGGGCTGTACGAGAACGCACGGTCAGGGTCGAGCTCGGGAATGTCCAGCTCGGTCAGTGCCCGATCGGCTTGTCCAAGGTCGAGGCGGGCACCGGAGAGGGCGATCGCCAGTTCTACGCGCTGCTCGGCATCGAGAGTCGAGACATCGACCGCCCGACCCTCCTCGAGCGCACGGTCAGGCCGGCCGATACCCCGCTCGCTGTCGACGATCAGGGCGATCGAGTCGTCACGACCGGAGATACGGCGATAGGTCCGCAGCTCGCGCAGGGCGAGCGCGAACTCG
>NZ_MEGA01000074.1:11262-14622 GCF_001725695.1 Microbacterium sp. SCN 71-21 | reverse complement strand
CGGGGAGGTCGTCGAGGGCGAGTCCGAGATCGACGAGTCAATGGTCACCGGAGAGAGCATGCCGGTGGCGAAAGCACCGGGCTCGGCGGTCATCGGCGCGACCGTGAACACAGTCGGCACGCTCCGCGCCCGAGCGACGAAGGTGGGTGCCGACACCGCGCTCGCGCAGCTCGTCGCGCTCGTCCAGGAGGCGCAGGCGTCGAAGGCCCCTGGGCAGCGCCTGGCGGACCGTGCCGCGTTCTGGCTCGTCCTCGTCGCCCTCATCGGCGGCACGCTGACGCTTGTCGTCTGGCTGCTCGCCGGCGCCACCCTGCCAACCGCGATCCTGTTCGCGATCACCGTCGTCGTCATCACCTGCCCCGACGCGCTCGGCCTCGCCACCCCGACGGCGATCATGGTCGGCACCGGCCTCGGTGCCAAGCGTGGCGTGCTTTTCAAGAACGCTGCGGGCATCGAATCCGCCGCCCGCATCGACACCGTCGTGCTCGACAAGACCGGCACGCTCACCAAGGGCGAGCCTGAGGTCACCGACTTCATCGCGATCCGCGGGAACGCCGACGAGCTCCTCGCACTCGCCGCCGCCGCCGAGCGCGAGTCCGAGCATCCGCTGGCCCGCGCGATTGTCACCCATGCCGAGGCGCAAGGCGTCGCCCGGCTCGCGGCGACCGCGTTCCGCAACGTTACCGGACAGGGGGCGACCGCGACGGTCGACGGGCACGCGATCGTGCTCGGCAACCCGCGCCTGCTGCACGAGGAAGGCATCGACGCGACCGCCGCCGAGTCCACACAGCAAGCACTCGCCGACAGCGGCCGCACCGCGATCCTCCTCGCCCTGGATGGTCAGGTCGCCGCGGTCATCGCCCTTGCCGACGCGCCTCGCGAGACGGCGAAGCCAGCGATCGAAGCCCTCCACGAGGCAGGGATCCAGGTCGTCATGCTCACCGGCGACAACAGGCCGACCGCCGAGCGCATTGCCGGCCTCCTCGGCATCGACACCGTAATCGCCGAGGTGCTACCGGAGGACAAGAGCGCCCGTATCGCCGAACTGCAGCGCACCGGCAAGAAGGTCGCGATGGTCGGCGACGGGGTGAACGACGCCCCGGCCCTCGCGCAAGCCGATCTCGGCATCGCAATTGGGGCGGGCACCGACGTCGCGATCGAGACCGCCGACGTCGTCCTCATGCGCTCCGACCCGCTCGACGTCGCGATCGCGCTTCGCATCGGCAAGGGCACGCTGCGCAAGATGCGGCAGAACCTCGCCTGGGCGGTCGGCTACAACGCCGTCGCACTGCCGATCGCCGCTGGCGTGTTCATGCCTGCGTTCGGGCTCATGCTCACCCCGGAGATCGCGGCAATCAGCATGTCCGGGTCCAGCGTCATCGTCGCAGTCAACGCGCTCATGCTGCGGGGTCTGCGATTGCCGAAGCAGCTCGCAGCGTAGCCAGCCGGCCGCAGGCTGCGGTGCCTACTTCTTGGACCAGAAGAACGCCTGGCCTGCGGTCCACACGGCAGCGAGCGCGAGCAGCGGCCACTTGAAGTCCGAGTCGATGACAAGGTTCACCACAGCCATCGTGCCGATCGACAGCGCCCCGGAGATGGCGACGATCACGCCGGCCGCACGCGAGCGACGCCGAATCCCAGATTGCGCGACGTAGACCATCAGCACGCCGGTCGCCGCGATGTACCCGCCGAGCACGAGGAACACCCGAGACAGCCACGCCCCGATCGCCGGCGCTACCATCTGGAGCTCCGACATCGATGCCCCGACGAACCGTTCGTCCTCGGGCAGCATCGACGGCCGCAAGAGCGCGAAGTAGGCGCCGATCACGACGAGACATGCCCCGAACAGTGTGATCAGAACGACCGAGGGCACCTTGATCCAGCTAGGCGATCTGACAGCGTCCATGCCTCGAAATCTACCAATCCAATAGTCGGCGCGGGTGCGTCGGTGGTCGTTGCGCCAAGTCGCTCCTGCTTGCGCACCTCTCACCTCCGCTATTCATCCCGATGTGATCGATCGGTGAAACTACTTGGCGGAACTGGCCGGCTCGCTGCCTTGGGAGCCATCCGGCTGCATCATCCACTCGATCTCTGCGCGCTGTGCCAATAGTGCTTCCGCGTCCGGCCGATGAAGCCAGTAACGCATGGTCGTGATGATCGGCGGCGCGGAGCGCAGAAGCACGAGTGAAGTGCCCTGGGGCAGGGTGCGGATGTCTTCGACCTTCATGATCGGGACGCGGCGGATCGCGCGTTGACTCGAGCGCAAGCCGCGCTCGCCGATGGTCACTGAGTCAGTCGTCTCGTCGCGTTCGCCGATCAGTGTGGAGATGTCCTGCAGGTGCCGTGTGTCCGTCCCGCCTCCGAGCACGATCTTGGTGATGCTCGCATCCCACATCGCGGTCGCGGCGTCGTCGCCCCAACGACCTCGCGCCTGGGCGAGCGACTGGAACACGGGCATCACCGTGAGCCCGGTGCCGCCGCCCTCTGCCATGAGGACCGGGAGCGAAGGCAGCGGGGCGAGGTTTCCGATCTCGTCGAGTGCGAGCAGCACGGGCGGGTCGAGCCGCGCGCCCGGCGAGCGTGCGGCAATGCGCCGGGCCGTCTCCACGAGGTCTTCGATGAACGCCGCGACGAGCGACGAGGACGCTCCGGCTCCGGCTCCGGTCGCAAGCAGGTAAAGCGTGCCGGAGTCGCGCAGGAACGCCTCGGGGTCGAATTGCTCGTCCTCGCTGGGACTGACCGCTTCCAGCACCCGCGGGTCGGCGAGGGAGGCGAGAGAGAGCGAGACGCCCTGCCAGATGGAGTCTCGCGTGCGCGGGTCGGATTGCAGCATCCCGTCGAGCGACTCGGCCCATCCGGTCGCAGCCTGGGGGTGCGAGGCGAGAATGGAGACGGCATCCGCCGCAGCCGCGGGGTCGAGCGTCCAGCGAAACAGCTCAGCGGGCTGCCGATGGTCGAGGGCTGCGGCGTGCAGAAGCGCCTGAAGCGCCGTGCGCGTCTTGCCTTCCCAGAATCCGCCGTTCTCGACGGAGGGGCCGGAGAGGCCGGTTCCCGCGGCGAGACCTGTGCCGCGGATCATCGCAGTCAGGGGTACCTCGCACCCGCGAATCGGCGACCATCGCAGACCCGCAGGCACACCCTCGGCGAGATGCTGGGGATCGAACACGGAGACCGGGCCGCGGCGCGCCTGGCGAGCGCGGAGCGTCGCCGTGAGGTTGTCCGGCCGGGTCGAGGTCGTGATGACTGCACCGGGCGCGTCGAGGATGGAGTTGATGACGATGTTCGCGCCCTTCCCGGATCTCGGCGGGCCGATGAGCAGGATCGAGTCCTCCACGGATGTCCAAACGCCCTTGCCGCGCG
>NZ_MEGA01000074.1:10590-11230 GCF_001725695.1 Microbacterium sp. SCN 71-21 | reverse complement strand
CGAGGTGCCAAGGAGGTAGCCGACCTGCTCGGGCTTCGGGTCCGTGAGCGAGGGGCGTAGCGTCTTCGCGCGACGCAGAAGGTCGCGTTCGGATGCGGCGCGCTGCACGTCGCGCGCATCGGCGATTCCCTCGATCCGGTTCGGGTCGGCCTTGGTCCGCTTGCCCAGCTCGCGCACCCATCGCCAGATGAACCACGCCGCGGTGCCGATGGCGGCGAGCAGGAGTGCGACGGTGATCCAGTAGGCGACGGGGCTGAGCGACGCGGAGCCGAGTGCCGAGCCGGGGTCGTCGGCGCGGAAGACCACTCCGACTCCCGCTTCGAGACCCGCCGCGGGCTGGGGCGCGCCCGTGACGAACGCAGCCATGCTCCCGGCCAAGCGCAGCGCACCGGCCAGCAGCATCGCGCCGATGAGCGCGCCGAGGGCGAGGTTCGTCAGCTCGTCGCCGAACGCCCCGGCTCGCGGTGACGAACTGGTCATGTCGGGTGCCCGACGATGCAGGTGCCGGATACCCGGCCGAGCAGGATGACCTCGTGCGTGGGGCTGAGGTCGAGCAGTCCTGGCTCAATCAACGCCCGAGCTGCACCTTCGCGGCCTGCTCCGGTGTGCCGCACGATGACCGCGACGGCGACCTCCTCGC
>NZ_MEGA01000074.1:0-10568 GCF_001725695.1 Microbacterium sp. SCN 71-21 | reverse complement strand
CGCCGCCCGGCACGAAGCCCTCGGCGTTCTGGAGTGCGAGCGGGTGCAGCGGCGCAGCATCGTCAGGTGCAAGGTCGTCATGCTCGACGGAGGCCGGCGGCAGCTCAGCGGGGGACTGGTCGAGGGGTGCAGGGTGCAGCGGAGTGGTCACGATGTCCGTGTAGACGGTGCCGTCGAGTTCGTGCACCACGACGCGGACGGGGGAGCGGCGCTGCTCGCCGCACTCGCCGGCGGATCGATCGGCCCCGGACGCCTCGCCGTCACCGGTCCCGACCCGGGCGCGGTCGCGCTCGCGGTCGCGATCGAGGTCGCGGTGGGAAGCGGCATCCTGCTGCTCGCCCCCCGCGGCGCCCGCGACGACGCCGATCGCCCCGCGCCGGTGACTCTGGGAGGGTCGCCGAGCGCCTGGTTCGACGTCGACGGCACCGGCCGCCCCGACCCGTCGAGCACCGGAGCGGGCGGTCGCGACGAGGGCTCCGAGGCTCCCCGTTAGACTGACCGGGTGCTGACGGTCGCCGTACTGATCTCGGGCACGGGCTCGAACCTCCGAGCCCTGCTGGACGCCGCCGCCGACCCCTCCTATCCCGCCCGCATCGTCGTCGTGGGAGCCGATCGCGAGGCGGACGGCCTCGCGCACGCCGAGGAGTTCGGCGTGCCGACGTTCGTCGTGCCGTGGCGCGGCGCAGCCGAACGCGACGCGTGGGGCGCGGAGCTCTCCGCGCAGCTGCGCGTCTGGCAGCCCGACCTCGTCGTGCTGAGCGGGCTCATGAAGCTGCTGCCCGCCGCGGTCGTCGACGAGTGGTCGCCCCGCATCATCAACACCCACCCCGCGTTCCTGCCCGAGTTCCCGGGCGCGCACGGCGTGCGCGACGCCCTCGCCGCCGGTGCCACCCAGACGGGCGCCAGCGTCATCGTCGTCGACGGCGGCGTCGACGCTGGCCCGATCCTCGCCCAGGAGCGTGTGCCCGTGCTCCCCGGCGACGACGAGAACGCCCTCCACGAACGCATCAAGCCGGTCGAGCGCCGCCTGCTCATCGACATCGTGCGCCGCATCGCCGACGGCGAGCTCGATCTCGCCGCGCCCGCCCTTCCCTGATCCGCAACCCCCGAGAACCGAGGAGCTCCATGGCCGGTCCCCGACACGATCCCGCCGACTACCGACCCCGCGACGTCGTGCCCGTGCGGCGCGCGCTCGTCTCGGTCAGCGACAAGACGGGGCTGCTCGACCTCGCCCGTGCCCTCGCCGACGCCGGCGTCGAGATCGTCTCGACCGGCTCGACCGCGGCCTCCATCCGGGACGCGGGCTTCGCCGTGACGGATGTCGCCTCGGTCACCGGCTTCCCGGAGTCGCTCGACGGCCGTGTGAAGACGCTCCACCCCGCAGTGCACGCGGGCCTCCTCGCCGACCTGCGGCTGGCGACCCACGAGGCCCAGCTCGCCGAGCTGGGCATCGCCCCGTTCGAGCTCGTCGTCGTGAACCTGTACCCCTTCGTCGAGACGGTCGCCTCGGGCGCCCAGGGCGACGACGTGGTCGAGCAGATCGACATCGGCGGCCCCGCCATGGTGCGCGCCTCGGCGAAGAACTTCGCGAACGTCGCGATCGTCGTCTCGCCCATGTCGTACCCCGCGATCATCGACGCGCTCGGCGCCGGCGGCACGACGCTCGACCAGCGCCGCGATCTCGCCGCCCGGGCGTTCGCTCACACGGCGGACTACGACCGCGCGGTGGCGACGTGGTTCTCCGAGGAGACCCTCACGACCGAGGACCTGCCCGCCCACCTCACGATCCGCGCAGAGCGCATGTCGACGCTGCGCTACGGCGAGAACAGCCACCAGCGCGCGGCGATCTACACGCGTGCGGGCGGCCACGGCATCGCCCAGGCGACCCAGCTGCAGGGCAAGGAGATGTCGTACAACAACTTCGTCGACGCGGATGCCGCGCTCCGCGCCGCGTTCGACATGGTGCTGCCCGCGGTCGCGATCATCAAGCACGCGAACCCCTGCGGCATCGCGGTCACCGCGGCGAACGCGCTCGACCCGATCGCGTCGGCCCACCTGCGCGCCCACGCCTGCGACCCGGTGTCGGCCTTCGGCGGCGTGATCGCCGCGAACCGCACCGTGACGCTCAAGATGGCCGAGAACCTGCGCGACATCTTCACCGAGGTGATCGTCGCCCCCGACTTCGAGCCGGAGGCGCTGGAGCTGTTCAAGCTCAAGAAGAACCTGCGCGTGCTGCGTCTTCCCACCGACTGGCGCCAGGAGCCCATGGATGTGCGGCTCGTCTCGGGCGGCCTGCTGCTGCAGGACGCCGACCGCTTCCCGGCCGACATCGACTCGGTGTGGAAGAACTGGCAGCTCATCACGGGCGAGATGCCCACGCACGACGAGCTGCAGAACCTCGTGTTCGCGTGGAAGGCCGGTCGCGCCGTCAAGTCCAACGCGATCGTGCTCGCGAAGGACTCCGCCACGGTCGGCATCGGCATGGGCCAGGTCAACCGCGTCGACTCGTGCCGTCTGGCCGTCGAGCGGGCGGGCGACCGTGCCGCCGGGTCGGTCGCGGCATCCGATGCGTTCTTCCCGTTCTCCGACGGACCGCAGGTGCTCATCGACGCGGGCGTCAAGGTCATCGTGCAGCCGGGCGGCTCGGTGCGCGACGACGAGACCATCGAGCTCGCGCGCGAGCGCGGCGTCACGATGTTCTTCACGGGCGAGCGGCACTTCTTCCACTGACCCGCGCGGCGCGCGGCCTCAGGCGGTCGCGCGCCCATCGGTCTCGAGCAGGCGCAGCCACACCTCGCTGATCGTCGGATACGACGGCACCGCGTGCCACAGCCGCTGCAGCGGCACCTCGCCGACGATCGCGATCGTGGCGGAGTGCAGCAGCTCGGCGACATCCTGACCGACGAACGTCGCGCCGATGATCACGTCGCGCTCCCCGTCGACGATCATGCGGGCGCGGCCGCGATAGTGGTCGGCGTAGGTGGAGGCGCCCGCGACCCAGGACAGGTCGTAGTCGACGACCCGGATGCCGCGCCCCGCCGCCCGCGCGGCCGCCTCGGTGAGACCGACCGACGCGACCTCGGGATCGGTGAAGGTCACCTGGGGAACGGCGGCGTGGTCGGCCGTCGCGACGTGCCGGGACCACGGGGCATGCGACACGTCGGCACCCGTCGCGCGCGCGGCGATCACGTCGCCCGCCGCGCGTGCCTGGTACTTGCCCTGATGGGTGAGCAGCGCCCGACGGTTCACGTCGCCGACGGCGTAGAGCCAGTCGGTGCCCTCGACCCGCAGGGTGTCGTCGACCGTCAGCCACGCCCCGGGGGCGAGGCCGACGGTCTCGAGGCCGAGGTCGTCGGTGCGCGGCACGCGTCCCGTCGCGACGAGCACCTCGTCGGCGTGCACGCGGGTGCCGTCGTCGAGCGTCAGCACGGCGTTCTTCTCGGCACGGTGCGCCGCGGTGACGTTCACGCCGGTGCGCACGTCGACGCCGCGCTCGACGAGCGCGTCGCGCACGATCTCGCCCGCGAACGGCTCCATTCCGCCGAGCAGACCGCCGCGTGCGAGCACCACCACCGATGCGCCGAGGTCGTTGTAGGCGGTCGCCATCTCCACAGCGACGACACCGCCGCCGATGATCGCGAGGCGCCCGCGGATCTCGGTCGCGGCGGTCGCCTCGCGGCTCGTCCAGGGGGCGATGTCGGCGAGTCCCGGAGTCGCGGGCAGGAGGGCGGCCGTGCCGGTGCTCACCGCGACCGCGTAACGGGCGATGAGCGTCGTGCGGGTGCCGTCCGGGCCCTCGACCTCGACGCGCCGCTCGCCGGCGAGGCGTCCGTGACCGCGCACGAGGTCGATGCCCGCTCCCTCGAGCCAGCGCACCTGCGAGTCATCCGACCAGTCGTGGGTCATGCCGGTGCGTCGACGCAGCACCCCCGCGACATCAGGTCGTTCGCCGGTGACCTGACGTGCACCGTCGACGTCGCGGGCCGCTCGCAGCGCCGCCCCAGCGCGCAGCAGCGCCTTCGACGGCATGCACGCCCAGTAGGAGCACTCGCCGCCGACCAGCTCGCTCTCGACGATGACGACCGACAGGCCGCCCTGCACGGCGCGGTCGGCCACGTTCTCGCCCACCGGCCCCGCGCCGATCACGATCAGGTCGTAGGTGCGTTCGCTCATGACCTCACGGTAGCCCCGGGGTGGGACGCTCCGGCACGGCGATGTCCGAAAACCGCGAGCCGGATGCCGCGGCCCGTGCCAGGCTGGGGGCATGCCCGGCCTCAGTCTCACCTTCGACGAGCGGTATCGCGCCATCCGGTCGCGCGACGTGCGCTTCGACGGGCAGTTCGTGACCGCCGTGCGCTCGACCGGCATCTACTGCCGGCCGAGCTGCCCGGCGCGCACCCCCCACGAGCGCAACGTCACGTTCTACTCCACGAGTGCCGCGGCGCACGAGGCCGGCTACCGCGCCTGCAAGCGCTGCCTGCCCGAAGCCGCTCCCGGCTCGCCGGACTGGAACCTGCGCGGCGACATCGCGGGCCGCGCCATGCGCTTCATCGCCGACGGCATCGTCGAGCGCGAAGGCGTGCCCGGGCTCGCGCGCCGGCTCGGCTACTCGAGCCGGCAGCTCGGTCGCATCCTGCAGGCCGAGCTCGGCGCCGGCCCCCTCGCCCTCGCCCGGGCGCATCGGGCCCATACCGCGCGCATGCTGCTGGTCGGCACGGACCTGTCGATGACGGATGTCGCCTTCTCCGCCGGGTTCGCCAGCATCAGGCAGTTCAACGAGACCGTGCGAGAGGTGTTCTCGCTCGCTCCCACCGACCTGCGGCTGCGCCGGCGCTCCCGGGTCGCCGCCGGGCACGGCGAGATCGACCTCGCCCTGCCGCACCGCACGCCGCACGAGACCGCCGGAGTATTCGCGTGGATGGCGGCGCGCGCGGTGATCGGCGCCGAGGTCGCGACATCCACCTCGTTCGCCCGCACCCTGCGTCTCGCCCACGGCACCGCCTGGTTCGAGGTGCGCAGCGACGGCGACACCCTGCGGCTGCGCGCCCGCCTCGAACGCCTCGCCGACCTCGCCAGCCTCGTCGCCCGCGTGAGGCGGCTGTTCGACCTCGACGCCGACCCCGACGCGATCGACGAGGCGCTCGCCTCCCATCCCGAGCTCGCCGCGAGCGTCGCCGACGCACCGGGCGTGCGGGTGCCGGGCGCCGCCGACCCGCACGAGATGCTGATCCGCGCCATGGTCGGCCAGCAGATCACCGTCGCCGCGGCGCGCACCGCGCTCACGACCCTCACCGACGAGCTCGGCGAGCGGATCGAGCCGATCGAGACCGCCGACCGACTCTTCCCGACGATGCGCGCGATCGCCGACCACGGCGCCGAGGTGCTGCGCGGCCCGGCCGCCCGCATCCGCGCCATCACGGGGGCGGCCTGCGCGCTCGCCGACGGCGAACTGGAGCTCACCACCGGCGACGACGGCGCCGCCCAGCGCGAGGCGCTGCTCGCGATGCCCGGCATCGGCCCGTGGACGGCCGACTATGTGCGCATGCGCGTCATCGGCGACCCGGACGTGCTGCTGCCGGGCGACGTCGCCGTGCGCACCGGCGCCGCACGGCTGGGCATCCCTGCCGATCCCGCCGGGCTCACCGCCTGGGCGGACCGCGTCGCGCCGTGGCGCAGCTACCTCACCGCACACCTGTGGCGTGCGGCATCCGCCCCGCTGACTCCCCGAAAGGCGTCCTCATGACCGCCCGCACCTTCGCCGTCGTCGACACCCCCGACGGCCCCTTCGCACTCCTCGCCGACCCGGACGGCGCCGTCGTCGCCTCGGGCTGGACCGCCGACCTCGATGCCCTCCTCGCGCGCCTCCCCGAGCGCGAGCGCGGCGTCGACGTCGTGTCCGGTGCGAGCGAGCACACCGCCGCGGTCGAGGCGTTCTACGCGGGCGAGGTCGCCGCGATCGACACCGTGCCCGTGCGCCAGTGGGGCACGCCGCTGCAGCAGCGCGGGTGGGCCGGTCTGCGGGCGATCGCGGCGGGGCATCCGCTCACCTACGCCGAGTTCGCCGTCGCGCTCGGATCGCCGACCGCCGTGCGCGCCGCCGCCTCGATCTGCGCCCGCAACGCGCCCGCGCTCTTCGTGCCCTGCCACCGCGTGCTGCGCACCGGCGGCGCCATGGGCGGATTCGCCTGGGGCGTCGAGGTCAAGCGCTCGCTGCTCGCGCGCGAGGCCGCCGCGCGCTGACGCGCCACGCTGCGCGCCGCGCTCGCCGTCGCATTCGCCCCCACCCCACCCCCACCTCCACCTCCACCGATTTCGCCGAATCAACCCCCGCCCGCCGAATCAACGCGCCGCCGACGTCGCTATGGCGTGGATTCGGCGCCAACGTGTGGATTCGGGCCGTGGGGTCGGGCGGCGCGGAGGGTGGCGGAGATCGGGTGGGGGAGTGCGCGGCGCGGAGGGTGCGCGGCAGGCTGTGGATGCCACGGCTCGCGCCGCGCCGGCACCCGCGGGAATCCGCGGCGACACGCCAGCGTTGCGCTCCGGAGAAGCTGGGAATAAGCTGGAGGGCTCGCCACTCGGCGGACCTCCCCCCCCACACGACACACAGCATCACCATGACTCAGCGACCCCAGGAACAGCTCTCCACCCTGCGCGCGCTCGCGCGCCTCATCCCCTTCGCCCGTCCGGTGCTCCCGCGCCTCGCGGCCGGCTTCGCGTCCGCGCTCGGTGCGGCGATCGTGAGCCTCGTCATTCCGATCGTGCTCCAGATCACCGTCGACGGGCCGATCGCGCAGGCCAACATCGCCCTCATCATCTGGGCGTCGCTCGGGGTGCTCGCCCTCGGCGTGCTCGAGGCGCTGTTCGTGTTCCTGCGCCGGGCGTTCGTGCTGACGCCGGCGACCGGTGTCGAGTTCGAGATCCGCCAGCAGTTCTACCGGCGCCTGCAGCGTCTGCCCGTCGCCTTCCACGACCGGTGGCAGTCGGGGCAGCTGCTCAGCCGCATGATGCAGGACATCAACCTCGTGCGCCGGTGGCTCGCGTTCGGCTCGATCCTGCTCGTCGTGAACCTCATGACGGTGCTCATCGGCGCGGTGCTGCTGTTCAACTGGCACTGGGCGCTCGGCACCACCTTCCTCGTCGTCTCGGTGCCGCTGTGGTACTTCGGCTTCCGGTTCGAGCGGCAGTACGGCCGTCTCGCGCGCCTCAGCCAGGACCAGGCCGGCGACCTCGCCACCGCGGTCGAGGAGAGCGTGCACGGCATCCGCGTGCTCAAAGCGTTCGGCCGTGGCCCCCACGCCCTGCGCAAGTTCACCCGCCAGGTCGAGTCGCTGCGTGCGACCGAGCTCGGCAAGGCCCGCGAAGTCGGCACCCTGTGGTTCTGGCTCGAGGTCGTGCCGATGGTCGCCTTCGCGCTCTGCCTGCTGGTCGGCATCCTGCTGGCCAGCTCGGGTCAGCTGAGCGTCGGCGAGCTGTTCGCGTTCTTCGCGATGGCGACCGCGCTGCGGTGGCCTCTCGAGTCCCTCGGGTTTCTGTTCTCGTTCCTCATCGACACGCGCACAGCGACCGACCGCATCTTCGAGGTGCTCGACGAGGAGAACACGATCGTCGACCCCGAGACGCCGTCGACGGTCGCCGACCCGCGCGGGCGGCTCGTCTTCCGCGGCGCGCGGTTCCGCTACCAGGATGCCCCGGCGACTGAGCGCGATCTGCTCGACGGCATCGACCTCGAGCTCGAGCCCGGCGAGACCATGGCGCTCGTCGGACTCACCGGCTCCGGCAAGACGACGCTCACGACCCTGCCCGGACGCCTGTACGACGTCACCGGGGGCTCGGTCGAGATCGACGGCGTCGACGTGCGCGACCTGCGGCTCGACGAGCTGCGTCGCCACATCGCGATGGCGTTCGAGGATGCCACGCTGTTCTCGGCGTCCGTGCGCGAGAACGTGCTGCTCGGCCGTGACGATCTCGACGTGCGCAGCCCCGAGGCCGAGGCAGTGCTCGCCGAAGCGCTCGAGATCGCGCAGGCCCAGTTCGCCTACGACCTGCCGCAGGGCGTCGACACGACCGTCGGCGAGGAGGGTCTGAGTCTCTCCGGCGGTCAGCGTCAGCGCCTCGCGCTCGCCCGCGCCGTCGCGGCGGCGCCGTCGGTGCTCGTGCTCGACGACCCGCTTTCGGCGCTCGACGTCGAGACCGAGGCCAAGGTCGAGGCGGCACTGCGTCGCGTGCTGGCCACCACGACCGCGCTGATCGTCGCCCACCGTCCCTCGACCGTGGCGCTCGCCGACCGGGTCGCAGTGCTGGAAGACGGCCGCATCACTGCGGTCGGCACCCACTCCGACCTGCTGCGCGACAGCGAGCACTACCGCTTCGTGATCTCGAGCCTCGAGATCGAGAGCGAGCAGCGGCGCGAGGCTTCCGATGATGACCATCGGTACGACGAAACCGGTCCGATCGATCTGAGCGAGAGCGAGGTGCGGGCATGAGCACCACCGTGCAGGGCACCCAGGGCGAAGACCGCAACGACTACACCGCAGCCGAGAGTCGGGCGATCCGTCGCCGTTCGCTGCGCCTGCTCGGCTCCCTCGTCTCGCCGATGAAAGGACTGCTGAGCCTCACCGCGATCGTCGTCATCGCCTCGACGGGCTTGCGCGTGCTCGGTCCCGCGCTCATCGCGTACGGCATCGACAACGCCCTGCCGGCGGTGCTGCAGAACGCCGATTGGATGCCGGCGGCCGCCGTCACCGCCGTCTACATCGTCACGGGCATCAGCGGCGCGCTGCTGATCGGCTGGTTCGTCGTGCTCTCGGCTCGGCTCACCCAGGCGATCCTCATGGACCTGCGCACCCGCATCTTCCGGCACACCCAGCGACTCAGCCTCGAGTTCCACGAGACGTACACCTCGGGTCGCATCATCTCGCGGCAGACGAGCGACCTGGAGTCGATCCGCGAGCTGCTCGACGGCGGACTGAACCAGCTCGTGCAGGGCGCGCTCTACGGCATCTTCACGCTGGTGGCGCTCTTCCTGATCGACTGGCAGTCGGGGCTCGTGCTCGTCGCAATGGGCATCCCGCTCGTGCTGCTCATGCGCTGGTTCTACCTCGAGTCGCAGAAGGGCTTCCGCGAGTCGCGCGTCGTGAGCGCCCGTCTCATCGTGCACTTCGTCGAGACGATGACCGGCATCCGCGCGGTGAAGGCGTTCCGCAAGGAACGCCGCAACGACGAGGAGTTCGCCGAGGTCGCCAGCGACTACCGGCGCGTGAACCTCAGCCTCGTGAAGCTGTACGGCGTGCTCGACCCGGGTCTCATCCTGCTCGCGAACGTCACGATGGCGGTCGTGCTGGTGTGGGGCGCGGTGCGCGTGACCGGCGGCTTCCTCGAGATCGGTGTGCTGCTGGCCGCCGTGCTCTACATCCGCAACTTCTTCAGCCCGCTCGAAGAGGTCGCGATGTTCCTCAACTCGTACCAGTCGGCCACGGCGGCGCTCGAGAAGGTGTCAGGCGTGCTCGAGGAGTCGCCCAGTGTGCCCGACCCCGCCACGCCGACCGCCCTGCCGAACGCGCGCGGTGCGGTGCGGTTCGACGAGGTGCAGTTCGCATACGGCAGTGGCCGCGTCATCCTGCCGGACTTCTCCCTCGACATCCCGGCGGGTCAGACGATCGCGCTCGTCGGCACCACGGGAGCCGGCAAGTCGACGCTGGCGAAGCTGATCTCGCGCTTCTACGACCCGACTCGGGGAGCGGTGACGCTCGACGGTGTCGACCTGCGTGCGCTGTCGCAGGGCGACCTTCGCCGGGCGATCGTGATGGTCACGCAGGAGGCGTACCTGTTCAGCGGCACGGTCGCCGACAACATCGCGCTCGGCAAGCCCGACGCGACGATCGATGAGATCCGTGCCGCGGCGCGCGCGGTCGGCGCCGACGGCTTCATCCGGTCGCTTCCGGACGGCTACGACACCGACGTGAACAAGCGCGGCGGTCGCGTCTCGGCCGGTCAGCGGCAGCTGATCTCGTTCGCGCGCGCGTTCCTCGCCGACCCGGCGGTTCTGATCCTCGACGAGGCGACGGCGTCGCTCGACATCCCATCGGAGCGCCTCATCCAGGACGCCCTGCAGACCCTGCTGGCCGACCGCACGGCGATCATCATCGCCCACCGCCTCTCGACGGTCGCGATCGCCGACCGGGTGCTCGTGATGGAGCACGGCCGCATCATCGAGGACGACGCCCCCGCCGCCCTCATCGCGGGCACCGGCACGTTCGCGAAGCTGCACGCCGCCTGGCGCGAGTCGCTGGTGTGAGGATGCCGCGGCCCGCGCTCTGCGCGTCCCGGCGCCGCGCTCGCCGCGCTCCTCTCGCCGTCACCCCGCCGAGTCCACGCTCGCCCGCCGAATCCACGCGTTCCTCGCAGGCACGACGTGTGGACTCGGCGGTGGGGTGTTGATTCGGCGTCGTTCGAGGGTGAGTGCGAGAGCGACAGCGAGGGCGAGGGCGAGGGCGAGAGCGAGGGCGAGGGCGAGGGCGAGGGCGAGGGCGAGAGTGAGAGCGAGAGTGAGAGCGAGGGCGTCAGGGCTG
>NZ_MEGA01000073.1:0-10722 GCF_001725695.1 Microbacterium sp. SCN 71-21 | reverse complement strand
TCAACAAGGCGATCGCCGAGATCAAGACCGAAGCGGCGGCGTGACCTTCTCCGCCCGTTGGGAGTTCGACGCGATCGGCACCCGGTGGGCGGTCGAGACGGAGGCTCCGGTCTCCGAGCGGGTGCGCACGACGGTCGCGGCGCTCGTCGCGCAGTTCGACGAGCAGTGGTCCCGGTTCCGGTCGGACTCGCTCATCGCGCGGCTGTCTGCGGGTGGCTCGGCGCCGCTCCCTGCGGACGGCACCTCGATGCTCGACCTGTACGCCCGGCTCTCGGACGAGACCGGGGGAGCGGTGAACCCGCTCGTGGGCCGTTCTCTCGACGCCCTCGGCTACGACCCTGCCTATTCGTTCCTCGCGGGTGCGGCGATGCCCGCTCCGGCGGCGTGGCGCGACATCCTGCACTGGCACGACGACACGCTCTCGCTCGACGCGCCTGCCGTGATCGATGTGGGCGCCATCGGCAAGGGACGCCTCGTCGACCGGGTGTCGGCGGTGCTCGCCGAGACCCATGACGCGCACGTCGTCGACGCGAGCGGTGACATCGCCGTGTACGGCGTGACCGAGCGCATCGGCCTCGAGCACCCCTACGATCCGTCCCGCGCGATCGGGGTGGCCACGGTCGCGTCCGGGGCGCTGTGCGCCTCCGCCGTGAACCGTCGGGCGTGGGGCGACGGCCTGCACCACGTGCTCGATGCACGCACCGGCGAACCGGTGCGCACGGTCGCGGCGACGTGGGCGATCGCCTCCGATGCGATGACGGCGGATGCTGCGGCCACCGCGCTGTTCTTCGACGAGGGGCCGCGGGCCGCGGCATCCCTCGACGCGCACTGGGTGCGCATGACGACCGACGGTCAGGTCGAGTGGTCACCCGACGCGCCCGTCGACCTGTTCTTCTGAAAGGGGCTCCGATGAACGCTCAGCTCTCCGCGCTCTGGAACCGCGTGTTCGCGGTGCTGGGGCGCGTGTCGATGTACCGACTCGTGCTGCTCTCCCTCGCCGCGCTCGCGGTGATCTCGCTGGCGCTGTCGTTCGCCGGGCTCGTCGGCCCGACCCCGGGCGAGCTCGCCGCGACGGCAGCGGTGCTGGTGGTCGTGTGCGTCGCGACGGATGCCGCGGCTCAGCGCCTGCTGCGCCTCGGTGGTCGCATCGAGTCGTCGCTCATCACGGCCGGCATCCTGCTGTTCGTGCTCTGGCCGACACTCGACCCGGCGGGACTCGGCGGCATCGCGATCGCGGGCGCGGTGGCCGCGGCATCCAAGTACGTGCTCGTGTGGCGGGGACGTCACGTGCTCAACCCGGCCGCAGCCGGGGCGACAGCGCTGACACTGCTCGGCATCGCCGTGCCGGCGCTCGGCGCCTCCGGCTGGTGGGTGGGAGCGCCCGCGCTCGCGCTGCCGGTGGCGCTGTTCGGCCTTGCCGTCGTCTGGCGCACCGAGAAGGTTCGGGTGGTGCTGCTGTTCCTGGTGCTCGCCGTCGGGGTCTCGGTCGTGCGCCAGGCCGTGCAGTATGCCACCGCCGGCTTCGCCTTCGACCTCGGCACGGCGCTGCAGTTCGCGCTGCTGCAGAGCCCGTTCCTCTTCCTCGGCGCGTTCATGCTGTCCGAGCCCCTGACCCTTCCGCCACGTCGGTGGCAGCAGTTCGCGGTCGCCGCGGTCGCGGGTGTGCTGGCCGGCTGGCCGATCCCGCTCGGTGAGATCACCCTCGGCCAGGAGCGGGCGCTCGTCATCGCCAACCTCGTCGCCTTCGCGTTCGCGCTGCGTCAGGCGGTGCGGCTCACCCTGGTCTCCCGCGAGCAGCTCGCCCCGACGCTCGCCGCGCTCACCTTCCGCGCGAAGCGGCGCTTCCGGTTCGAGGCGGGGCAGTACCTCGAGCTCGACGTGCCGCATCGGCGACCGGACGCCCGTGGCACCCGCCGCGAGTTCAGCATCGTGTCCGCTCCCGAGGACCTTCCCGAGGTGCGCATCGCGTTCCGCGACGGTCGGGGAGCGCAGAGCTCCTACAAGCGCGCTCTCGCCGCGGTCGAGCCGGGAGACGTGCTCGCCGCCACCGGCGTCTGGGGCGACTTCGTGCTGCCACGCACGCCGGCCCCCGTCCTCCTGGTCGCGGCGGGGATCGGGGTGACACCGTTCGTGTCGCAGCTGCGCCACGACCACCTCGCAGGCATCGCGCGCGACACGGTGCTCGTCTACGTCGCCGCAGGCGCCGACGACGTCGTGTTCCGCGACGAGCTCGCGCGCACCGGCGTCCCGGTCGTGGTGTTCACCCGAGAAGACCCGGGCGCGCTTCCGGCGGGCTGGCGCTGGGCTGGCGGATCCCGATTGGATGCCGCGGCTCTCCGCAGCGCCGTTCCCGATCTGTCCGCGCGCCACGCGTACATCTCCGGCCCGGCGGCGCTGATCGCCGACCTCGCGCCGGCGCTCGCGAGCGCGAAGTCGGTCGCGACCGACGCCTTCAGCGGCTACTGAGCGGGCGGGCGCGGAGCCCACCCGCCCGGCTCACGCGGCGTCGGCGCGGGCGATCTGCTCGGGACGAGCGGGGAGACGCACGGTGAACGTGGTGTCGCCCGGCTTCGACGACACCACGATGGAGCCGTGATGCGCGTGCACGATGGCGCGGGCGATCGAGAGGCCGAGCCCGGTGCCGCCGGTGCGGCGGGCGCGTGAGGAATCGGCGCGCGCGAAACGCTCGAACAGCTCGTCGGCGATCTCCGGGGCGATGCCCGGACCGTCGTCGTGCACGGACAGCACCGCCTCGCCACCCTGCTGCTGGAGGGTCAAGGTCACCGTGGTGCCCGCCGGGGTGTGGGTGCGCGCGTTGGCGAGCAGGTTGACGATCACCTGGCTGAGCCGCGCGGCGTCGCCGGCGACAACGATGGGCTCCGCCGCGACATCCATCACCCAGGTGTGATCGGGTCCGGTGTGCTGTACGTCGCCGAGCGCCTCGACGGTGACCCGGGTGAGGTCGACGCCGCTGTAGACGAGTTCCTGGCCCTCTTCCAGGCGCGCCAGGAGCAGCAGGTCCTCGACGAGGGCCGACATGCGCAGCGACTGCGCCTGGATGCGCTCCAGCGCCTGCTCGGTGTTCTCGATCGCCATCGCCGGTGCCTGACGCATCGCGCGCAGCGACAGCTCCGAATAGCCGCGGATGGAGGCGAGGGGTGTGCGCAGCTCGTGGCTCGCGTCGGCGACGAACTGCCGCATCCGCTCCTCGTTGCGATGGCGCGCGGCCAGGGACTCGTCGACGTGATCGAGCAGCGTGTTCAGGGCGAGTCCCACGCGCCCGATCTCGGTCGTGTCGTCGGTCTGCCCGTTCGGCACGCGTTCAGAGATCGACACGTCACCCTCGGAGAGCGGGAGCGCGGCGACGCGCGTGGCGGTGTCGGCGACGGCACGCAGCGGAGCGAAGCTGCGCCGGATCACGAAGGTCAGGATGATGGCGAGCAGCAGGAGGCCGCCCACCGTCACCCCGGCCACCGTCGTGAGGATGGGGGTGACGGTCTGGGTGAGCGTCGATGTCGGGATGCCGATGATGACGTAGGTGCCTCCGGGCGCCGTCGCCGCCATCAGGCGGTACTTGCCCAGCGTTCCCGCGGTCGCCTCGGTCACCGCGCCGCTGTCGGGATCGCCCGGTGTGCGCAGGTCCGCGATGAGCGCGGACTGGTCGGCCGAGGTCATCGTGTGCACGGTGAGGTCGCTGCCGACGTAGGCGCCGGTCACGGTCTGGGGTGACGTCGGCCCGTTCGAGAAGTTCTGCACCACCAGGAGGAAGCCGGCCTCCTGGCGTCCGCCGGTGAGGATCTCGGCCGCGGTCGAGGTCTGATCGACCCGCAGCAGCTGCATCTCGTTCGTGAGGCGCGCGGTGAGGTTGTCCTGCAGGATGTGGTTCAGGATCGCACCGGTCGCGAAGCCGATCGCCACCAGCAGAACCGAGACGAAGCCGATCACTGTGACCATGAGGCGCGTCTGCAGAGACCAGCGGCGTCGCAGCCACTGCCGGGGGGAACGGGCCATCACTGCGAGGCTTTGATCATGTAGCCCACGCCGCGCACCGTGTGGATGAGGGCCTGGGTCTCGCCCGCGTCGATCTTCTTGCGAAGGTACGAGATGTACAGCTCGACGACGCTGGAGCGTCCGCCGAAGTCGTAGTTCCAGACGCGGTCGAGGATCTGCGCCTTCGACACGACGCGACGCTGGTTGCGCATGAGATAGCGCAGCAGCTCGAACTCGGTCGCGGTCAGCTCGATCTCGCGTCCCGCGCGTTCGACCTCGTGGCTGTCCTCGTTGAGGGACAGGTCGCCGACCCGCAGGATGGGTTCGGCGTCGCTCGCCTGGGCGGTTCCGGCGCGACGCATGAGACCACGAAGGCGCGCGACGACCTCCTCGAGGCTGAACGGCTTCGTGACGTAGTCGTCGCCGCCGGCGGTGAGTCCGGCGACCCGGTCGCTGACCGAATCCTTCGCCGTGAGGAACAGCACCGGCACATCGCTGCCGGCCTGGCGCAGGCGGTGCAGCACCGACATCCCGTCGAGGTCGGGCATCATGATGTCGAGCACCATGGCGTCGGGCTCGAAGTCGCGGGCCGCCTGCAGCGCCTGGAAGCCGGATGCCGCGGACTTCACGTCCCAGCCCTCCATGCGCAGAGCCATCGACAGCAGATCGGTGAGCATCTGCTCGTCGTCGACGACGAGCACACGCGGGGGAGTCCCGTCGGCGCGGGTGAGGGCGGGTGCAACGGTGGGCGTGGTCATACCTCCGATTCTGCGCGCCTGTCTATGAGTCGACTATGGCAGATCCTATGTCCCTGCTGTGAGTTTCGGAAGGCTCTCCCTTCATCGGCGGCACATAGGCGACAGATGTCGCGCACATCATCCCGGTGCCTACCGTCCCAGGCGGGACACAGACCCCGAGAGGAGACCTTCCACATGTATCTGAGATACCTGCGCCGCGAGCTCGGTGGGCGCAAGAAGCAGACGGCGATCGTCGCGGCCGGACTCGCAATCGCCATCGCGCTCGTCGTCATCGTGAACTCGCTCGCCGCAGGCGTCAAGGACGCGCAGAGCCAAGCGCTCGCGTCCGTCTACGGCGTCGGCACCGACCTGACCGTCACCGGAGCAGTGAGTCAACCCGGATCATCCACCGATTCGAGCAACGGCCGCTTCCAGTTCGGCAGCGGCGACGGCTCGACCTCCGACGGCACGACGACCCTCAGCCAATCGCGCCTGGTCACCGACATGCGCCGCGGCACGCTCGACGCCACCGCGCTGTCGACGGTCACCTCGACGACCGGGGTGGCCGCGGCATCCGGCGCGCTCAGCCTCACCAACATGACCTTCTCGGGGCAGATCCCGTCGCAGAGCTCGTCGAGCGGGTCGACCGGCACCCAGGGTCAGCCGCCGTCGGGCGGCGAGAGCGGGGGCGCGGGCGGCCCCAGCTCGTTCGACGTGAACTCGTTCACGGTGCTCGGCATCGACCCGTCGAACGCCACTGTCGGCCCCCTCTCGGCGGTCACCGTCAGCTCCGGCCGTCTGCTCACCGCGAGCGACAAGGGCACCGACGTCGCGGTCGTCGACTCGACGTACGCCACGAGCAAGAGCCTCGCCGTCGGCAGCACGATCTCGGTCGGCGGCACCGACATGACCATCGTCGGGATCGTCGCCTCGAGCACCTCGGACTCGTCATCGGCCGACACGGCCAGCGACGTCTACATCCCCTTGGATGTCGCGCAGAAGCTCGCGGGCGTCGGCGACGTGGTTTCGACGATCTACGTGCAGGCGACCTCCGCCGATGCGATCTCGAGCATCAAGACGGACCTCAGCGCCGCGATCTCGGGTGCGACCGTGAGCTCGCAGAGCGACCTCGCCTCGACCGTGTCGGGCTCGCTGTCCAGCGCCACCTCGCTCATCACCAACCTCGGCACCTGGCTCTCGGTCATCGTGCTGGTCGTCGCCCTCGCGCTCGCCGTGCTCTTCACAATCTCGGGCGTCTCACGACGCACGCGGGAGTTCGGCACCCTCAAGGCGATCGGCTGGTCGAACGGCCGAGTCGTGGGGCAGGTCGCGGGGGAGACCCTCGTGCAGGGCCTCATCGGCGGCGTCGTCGGACTCGTGATCGGCCTCGCCGGGATCATCATCATCAACATCGTCTCCCCGACGATCTCCTCCGCCCCGTCGACCTCGACCGGCGGTCAGGGCGGTCCCGGCGGCGGTGGCGGCGCACCGGGCGGCTTCGGTCAGACGACCCAGGCGGTCAGCAACATCGTCCTCCACGCGCCCGTCACCGTCTGGGTGATCGTGGCGGCCATCGGCCTGGCCGTGCTCGGCGGTGTCGTCGCAGGCGCCTTCGGCGGCTGGCGCGCGGCGCGGCTGAGCCCTGCCGAAGCCCTCCGTTCGGTCGCGTGAGCCGCGGCATCCCTTCGACACAGGTCAGGACAGGACACATGGACACCACCATCGACACCACACCGGAATCGGTCGAGGCGCCCGTCGCCGCGGCCGGCTACCGACTCAGCGCCGTCGTGAAGACGTACGCGCAGAAGAAGCGCACCGTCACCCCTCTCAAGGGGGTGGATCTGGAGATCGGCGCGGGCGAGTTCGCGACCATCCAGGGCCCGACGGGCGGCGGCAAGTCGACCCTGCTGCAGCTGCTCGGGGCGCTCGACCGCCCCACGAGCGGCAGCGTGAAACTCGGCGACATCGACATCGCGACGGCGTCGAACGCACAACTGGGACGCCTTCGCGCCACGCAGATCGGGTTCGTCTTCCAGGGCTTCAACCTCATCCCGACGCTCACCGCCCAGGAGAACGTCGAGATGGGACTCGCCCCGCTGGGCCTTCCCGCGGCCGAACGGCACGCGCGGGCGGTCGAGGCGCTCACCCACGTGGGCCTCGCCGACCGGCTCGACCACAAGCCGGGCGAGCTGTCGGGAGGTCAGCAGCAGCGTGTCGCCATCGCGCGCGCCACGGCGAAGCGCCCCGCTGTGCTGCTGGCGGACGAGCCCACCGGCAACCTCGACGAGAGCATGCGCGACGAGATCCTCGTGCTGCTGGAGTCGCTGAACGCGGAGGGGCTCACCCTCCTCGTGGTGACCCACGACTCGGCCGTCGCGAAGCGCGCGCATCGGCGTCTCCGCCTCGAGAAGGGCGAGGTGCGCGACATCACGCGCTGACCCCCGTACACGCGAACGGCGCGCGGTCCCGGATGCCCCGGGGCCGCGCGCCGTTCGTCGTGCGGGGTCAGTGCGTGTCGACGGCCTCGATCTCGGTGCGGTCGCCCGACCACTGCGTGTGGAAGGTGCCGTCGCGGTCGACGCGCTTGTAGGTGTGGGCGCCGAAGAAGTCGCGCTGTCCCTGGATGAGGGCCGCCGGCAGCCGGTCGGCGCGCAGGCCGTCGTAGTACGACAGCGACGACGAGAACGCCGGGCTGGGGATCCCGGATGTCGCGGCCACCCGCACGATCTCACGCCACGCGCTCTGCGCGCGCTCGAGGGCGTCGACGAAGTACGGGGCCGTGAGCAGGACAGGGAGCGTCGGCTGCTCGTCGTAGGCCTCGGTGATGCGGTTGAGGAACTGGGCGCGGATGATGCACCCGCCGCGCCAGATCGAGGCGACCTTGCCGAGGTCGATCGACCAGTCGTACTGCGCGGCGCCGGCGCGGATCTCGTCGAACCCCTGCGAGTACGCCACGATCTTCGACGCGTAGAGCGCGAGGCGCACCTGCTCGACGAACGCGTCGGCGTCGTCGACCGCGATCTCGCCGCGCGGGCCGGGCAGGTTCTGCGACACGGCGCGCTGCTCGGGGTGGCTCGACAGCGAGCGGGCGAACACGGCCTCCGCGATACCCGACACGGGCACCCCGAGGTCGATCGCCGTCTGCACGGTCCAGCCGCCAGTGCCCTTCGCTCCGGCCTGGTCGAGGATGACGTCGACGAGCGGGCGACCGGTGGTGGCATCCGTCTGTCGCAGCACCTCCGCCGTGATCTCGATCAGGTAGGACTGCAGCTCGCCCTCGTTCCACGCCGCGAAGATGTCGGCGATCTCGGCCGGCGACTTGCCGGTGCCGCGACGGATGAGGTCGTAGGCCTCGGCGATCAGCTGCATGTCGGCGTACTCGATGCCGTTGTGCACCATCTTCACGAAGTGGCCGGCACCGTCGTGTCCGACGTGCGTCACGCACGGCTCGCCCTCGGCGATCGCGGCGATCGAGCGCAGGATCGGCCCGAGCGTGGTCCAGGACTCGTCGGAGCCGCCGGGCATGAGCGAGGGGCCGTTGAGCGCGCCCTCCTCGCCGCCGGAGACGCCCATGCCGACGAAGTTGATGCCCGTCTCGCGCACGCGCTTCTCGCGGCGGATCGTGTCGGTGAAGAGGGCGTTGCCGCCGTCGACGATGATGTCGCCCGGCTCGAACACCGAGATGAGGTCCTCGATGACCGCGTCGGTCGGGCCGCCGGCCTTGACCATGATGATCGCGGTGCGCGGCTTCTGCAGCGACGCGGCGAACTCGGCGTAGTCGCGCGCGGGCACGAATCCGGCCTCGGGGTGCTCGGTGAGCAGCTCCTCGGTCTTGGCGTAGGTGCGGTTGAAGATCGCCACGGTGTTGCCCTCGCGGCTGGCGAGGTTGCGGGCGAGGTTCGACCCCATGACGGCGAGTCCGACGACTCCGATGTTGGCTGCTGCCTCGGTCACTGATGCTCCTTGGATGCGCGGCGAACGCCGCAGAAACGTGCGCTTCCAGCCTAGAGGGCGCGGGGCCGCCCGGCGGGGCGTCAGACTGGGGCGATGGGGATCGTCGTGGCCGGGCCGAGCGGTGTCGGCAAGACCGTCGTCGGCGAGGCGCTCGCCGCTCGCCTGGGCGCGCCGTTCGTCGACGGCGATGTGCTGCATCCGCCCGAGAACATCGCGAAGATGTCGGCCGGGGTGCCGCTGACGGACGCCGACCGCTGGCCGTGGCTCGACCGCGTCGCTGCGGCCGCTCGGGAGGGCGCGGTGGTCGCCTGCTCCGCCCTCGCGCGCCGCTACCGCGACCGGCTGCGGGCTGGCGACCCGGCGGTGCGATTCATCGTGCTGAGCGCCGATGCGGCGGTGTTGGAGGAGCGGATGCGGGCGCGCACCCACTTCATGCCGCCGTCGCTGCTGGCCTCCCAGCTCGCGCTCGTCGAGCCGCTCGATGCCGACGAACCCGGGGTCGCACTCGTCTCCGACCTGTCGCCTCAGGCGACCGCCGAGCGCGCGCTCGACGCGCTCGGCGGCACCGCTCAGACTGAGCCGAAGAACTGACGCAGCGCCGGCACGCGCCGGATCACGAGCAGGTCGAGCGCGAGGATCACCAGCAGCGACAGCCCGAACAGCGGGAGGAAGAGCCCGAGTGCCACGACGGCGGCGAGCAGCACGATGTTCGTGAAGAGGGGGAGTCGCCCGCGTGGGGCCGCCATGCCCGTCGCGCCGCCGCGACGCTTCCACCAGAGGACGGGGCCTGTCACGCACAGGAAGATCACGCCCAGGCAGAACGCGGTCGTGATGACGGTGTTGAGCGGGCCGAAGCGGCGCCCCTCGTGCCCGGCGATGCCCTGCGACACGATCTTCGCGAGCGTGCTGTAGTCGGCGTAGCCGTACTGTCCGACGACCGCGCCGGAGTACTGGTCGACGTGCACGGTCGTCTCGAGCGAGACATCCGATTCGGCCGGGTTCCCGTTGTTGTGCCACTGATCGCCGAAGACGCTGTAGACGCCCGTCTCACCTTCGGGGTAGGCGACGAAGTACGGCTCGGGCGCGCCCTGCGCGCGGGCGGTGGCCACGGCGGTGTCGATCGAGATCACCGAGCCCGCCCCCGTCGACGTGCCGGTCCGTCCCTCGGAGATCGCCCACCCGGCCGGTCCCGACGATCCGTCGGTGCGCTCGATCAGGTCTCCGACGGTCGAGGACGCCCCGGGGTCCTCACCCCAGAGCCCGGTGCCGTTCTGCGCCGCGACCTGCTGTGCGTGTGCGCCCCAGAACCCGGTCCAGGGCAGGCCCGAGACGACGAGGAACAGGATGCCGACGCCGACCCCGAGACCGACCCAGGCGTGCGTGGAGCGCACGCCCGACATCGACAGGCGCTTACGCCGGGCGCCGACGCGCGGCTTGCGTCCGAGGAAGAAGATGATGCCTCCGGTGATCGACAGCACGATCGCCCAGCAGGCGCCGAGCTCGATGACGCGATCGCCGAGGTCGCCCGCGAGCAGCGTGCCGTGGATGCGCAGAGCCCAGTCAGAGACGAGGTCGTCGGTCGACAGGTCGCCGGTGACGCTCGCGCGGAACGGGTCGACGTAGACGTTGCGGGTGGTGTCGCCGACGGCGGTGACGAACATCGTCGACCGGTCGCCCGAGTTGTCGGTGACCGAGAGGATGTCCCGGTCGGGGTAGGCGGCGCGCACGGCGGCCTCCTGCGCCGACAGCGGGGCGCGCTCCGCGCCCGCGGATGCGCTCACGGTGAGCACGCCCGGGTGGGTGAGGGCGTCGACCTGGGCGCGGTAGAGATAGGTGAGCCCGGTGATCGCGAGGACGAGCAGCACGGGGATGACGATCGCCGAGCCGTAGAAGTGCCACCGCCAGAACGCCGCGAACCAGTTGATGCGCCGGCGGCGCGGAGCCGGTGCGGGGGTGGCGGCCTCGAGCGGAGGCGCGTCGGCGGTGGTCATGGCGGTGCTCCCGGGGTTGTCAGCAGATATGTCTACAAATCGTAGAGTAA
>NZ_MEGA01000072.1:0-11336 GCF_001725695.1 Microbacterium sp. SCN 71-21 | reverse complement strand
GCGCGCTCGGGCTCAGGGGTGGAGACGGGACGGACGGCAGTGTCGACCATGACGTACCTCTCGACGAGGGGATCGGGGATTCGATCCGACGGTAGAAGCGGCACAACTCATGCTCAAGTCGATGGTGGGATTCCTACAGTCGCGCCGGGCACCGTCGGCGCGCCGGGTTGTGCGGCGCCGACAGCGGGGCGGCGCGGTCGGGTCAGGGGTCCGGCGCTGCAGTCGAGCCAGGGGTCCGGCGCTGCTTGTCCGGCGCCGCGCGTCAGCCGCCGTGCGCGGCGACGACCGCGAGCACGGCGTCGCCGTAGGCCTCGCGCTTCTTCGCCCCGATGCCCGTGATGCCGTCGAGCTCGTCAGCGGCGGCCGGCCGGTGCTCGGCGAGGGCACGCAGGGTCGCGTCGCCGAACACGACGTACGCGGGCACCCCCTGCTCGCGCGCGGTCTGGGCACGCCACTCCCTCAGCGCCTCGAACAGCGGCCGATCGGATGCGTCGAGGGCGTCGGATGCCGCGGCCTTCCGCACCCGCGTCGACCCGCCCGCGCGGCCGAGCACATCCCGCCGCAGCGGCACGGGAGTCTCGCCGCGCAGCACACCGCCGGCGGCCTCGCCGAGCCCGAGCGTGCCGTACTCGCCCTGGGTGACCAGCACCTCGCGGGCGAGCAGCTGCCGTACGACGCTGCGCCAGTCCTGGTCGGAGAGATCGCTGCCGATGCCGAACGTCGCGAGCTCGTCGTGCCGCAGCTGGGTGATGCGCGCGGTGCGGGCGCCGCGCAGGATGTCGATCAGCTGCCCCGCGCCGTACGCCTGCCCGCGCTCGCGCTGCAGCCGCACGATGGTCGACAGCAGCTTCTGTGCGGGCACGAGGCCGTCGAACGTGTCGGGCGGGGTGAGGCAGGTGTCGCAGTTTCCGCACGGCGCCGAGGTCTCGCCGAAGTAGCCGAGCAGGTTCTGGCGGCGGCATCCGACCGTCTCGCACAGGGCCAGCATGGCGTCGAGATGCTGCTGCAGGCGACGTCGATGTGCCAGGTCGCCCTCGGACTGCTCGATCAGCCGCCGCTGCTGCACGACGTCGGCGAGCCCGTAGGCCATCCAGGCGACGGATGCCTCGCCGTCACGGCCCGCGCGACCGGTCTCCTGGTAGTAGCCCTCGACCGATTTGGGCAGGTCGACGTGGGCGACGAACCGCACGTCGGGCTTGTCGATTCCCATGCCGAACGCGATCGTCGCGACCATCACGACGCCCTCGTCGCGCAGGAACCGGGACTGGTTCGCCGCCCGCACCGAGACGTCGAGACCCGCGTGATAGGGGAGCGCATCGAGACCCTGACCGCGCAGGTACTCGGCGGTCTGCTCGACGCTCTTTCGACTGAGCGCGTAGACGATGCCGGCCGAACCCTCGGGCTGCGAGCGGATGAAGCCGAGCAGCTGACGACGCGCGTCGGTCTTCGGCTCGATGCGGTACTGGATGTTCGGCCGGTCGAAGCTGGCCACGAAGTGACGCGCGTCGTCGAGACGCAGGCGACGCCCGATCTCGGCGTGCGTCTCGCGGGTCGCGGTGGCCGTGAGCGCCATGCGCGGCACTCCGGGGAAGTCGTCGACGAGGTCGCCGAGCACCAGGTAGTCGGGACGGAAGTCGTGACCCCACTGCGAGACGCAGTGGGCCTCGTCGATCGCGATCACGCTCAGCGAGCCGCGCCGCAGGAGCGCGCGCGTGTCGGGCACGTTCAGCCGCTCGGGCGCGACGTAGAGCAGGTCGAGCTCGCCCGCGAGGTACTCGCGCTCGACACGGGCGCGCTCGGGGCCGCTGAGGGTGGAGTTGAGGTACTCGGCTCGCACGCCGTTGGCACGCAGCGCCTCGACCTGGTCGTGCATGAGGGCGATGAGCGGGCTCACGACGAGCCCCGTGCCCGGACGCACGAGCGCCGGCACCTGGTAGGTCACGCTCTTGCCGCCGCCGGTCGGCATGAGCACGATCGCGTCGCCGCCCGCGACGACATGGGCGACGATGTCGGCCTGGTCGCCGCGGAACGCGCCGTAGCCGTAGACCTCGTGCAGCACCGTGAGCGGGTCGGCGCCGTCGAAGCTGCGCCGGGGCGCGGATGCCGCGGCATCCGTCACGTCGCCGACGGGTGCCGATGCCGGTGCATCGAGCACGTCGGGCGGCGGCGCCCAGTCCTCCGGCGGCGGCGCCCAGTCATCGAGCGGCTCGAGCCCGTCGTACTCGTCGAAGGCGGGGGCGGGCGTGCTCACCCCTCCAGGGTAACGAGGACGCCGGACGCCCGGAGGCCGGCCCCGCCCTGCGGGGACGACCGGCTACTCCCCCGCGCCGTGGAGGAGTCCGCGCTCGGCGTCCCCGGCGGGGATCGGGGTCATGACGGTCACGACCACCGGCGCCGCGAGGTGCTCGGCGATGTCGGCGTTCAGACGCGCGATCGCCGCACCCGTCGCATGGGCCTCGAGGTCGGCCGCGCTCGCCCACTTCTCGAGCATGGTGATCGTGCCGTCCGCCGCGTCGTGGATGGCGTAGAGGAGGCATCCGCTCTCGGCGTGGGTGAGGGCGATGCCCGCGGCCATGGCCTCCACGAGCTGCTGCGTCGCGCCCTCGCGGGGGTGGAAGACGGCGGTGACGACGACCGGAGCAGCGCTCATCGCACGACCTCCGTCTCGGGGGCGCCGACGGCACGCAGCACGTCGATGAGGGTCTCCGGCCCGCCGACGTTGCCCGGCACGACGACGTAAAGGCGGTCGCGGCCGTCGCGGCCCGTCACCTGCCACACCGAGACTCCGGGGAGCACCTGGCCGAGAACGAGAGCGGATGTCGCGCCGATGCCGCTCGAGGCGACCTCGGCAGAGGTGATGCCGCCCTTCGCGACGACGACGTCGGCATCGCCGAGCAGCTCGGCGACGGCCGTCGTCAGCGCGGTCATGACGCTCTCGCCGTGCGCGAGCGTGCCGTGGGACGCCGAGCGCTCGCGGGCCGTGGTGACATAGCCGAAGCCCGCTCCGGCCAGCCGCTCGCGTTCGACGGATGCCGCGCGATGCCCCTCGGCGACCGGGTCGGCAAGGGCCGCCGCCGTGTCGAGCACCGTCGGGTCGCCCCAACGCTCCTCGACGAGGGCGAGCTGTCGGGTCGCGCCGTGGGTGTGGGAGCCGCACGCGAGCAGCACGCGGCGCGGATCTGCGACGAGCGGCACGGGGAGGAGGCCGACGCTGGACACATCGGCGATCGCCGCGGCGAGGGGCGAGGCGGAGCGCACGACGACGCCCGCACCCGCCGCCCACGCGGCGTCCAGGGCCGCCGCGATCGCCGCGATGTCCGCGGCATCCACCGCGTCGGGAACGATGACCGTGCCCGGCGCGGCATCCAGGATGACCTGCACCAGGCCTCCGGAGCGCACCGACTCGAGGGGCACCGACACCGCGCGACGGCCCGAGGCCTCCCGCACGTAGTCGACCATCACCGCGGTGCGGAACGGGAACACCGGGTCATCGGCGTACTCGGTCTCGTGCGCGGGCACGTCGACCCCGTCGATGCGCACGTAGTGCACGCCCCCGCGCGTCGTGCGGCCCCCCTCGGGGAACGCAGGCGCGAACACGATCACATCGTCGTCCGCCAGCAGCTCGGCCGTCTCGGCGAACACGTGGCCGCGCAAGGTCGAGTCGCCGCGCAGCACGAAGCGCACCTCGTCGCCGAGCTCTGCCGCCACGTCGAGCGCGAGGCCGCGGATGCGCTGCACGAGCGCGACCGCGGCCGCCTCGTCGAGCGCGCGCGAGTTGGTCTGCACGTACACGCTGTCGCGCTCGGCCAGCGCACGGCCGAGGGCCTCGCGGTCGAGCTGGAGCAGCACGAGCGCCCCGGTCGCCGACTGCGTGCCGGTGGGATCGTCGTCGAGGATGATCGTCTTCACTGTGACTCCTGGAAGAGGGAAGCGGGCGGCGGCAGGCCGCCGCCGCCCGCGAGGGGGTTACTCCGCGGCCGCGATGATGCGGTCGACCTCGGCGCGCTCGCGGCGGCCCCAGGTCTCACGGGTGAGCAGCGCACCGACCAGACCGATGACGCCGACGGCGACGTAGATCCACGCGACACCGCCCCAGCCGAGGCCCACGGCGACCGCCGCCGCGATGAACGGGATGAAGCCCGAGATCGCCGCCGAGAACTGGTAGCCGAGCGAGGCGCCCGAGGTGCGCGTGCCGGTCTTGAACAGCTCGCTGAAGTAGGCGCCCTGCACGCCGGCCAGCATGTCGTGGATGATCGGCAGACCGATGATGTACACCAGCACGATGAGCGCCGGGATTCCGGTGTTCGCGAGCAGGAACATCGGGAAGCCGAACGCGATCGTCAGCACCGATCCCACGATGTAGAGGGAGCGCCGGCCGGTGCGGTCGCTCAAGGCGCCCCACAGCACGGTCGAGACCGCACCGATCGCTGTCGCGATGATGAGGCCCGTCAGCGCGGTGCCACGGTCGGCGTGGTGCGAGGTCGTGAGGTACGAGATCAGGTAGGTCACGACGACGTAGAAGCCGCCGGTCTCGGCCAGGCGCAGCGCGATCACGCGCAGCACCGTGCGCCAGTCGTCGCGGATGACCGTCCACAGGGGGTTCTTCTCGAGCTGTCCGGTCGCCTTCGCCTCTTCGAACTCGGGCGACTCGGCGACCTTGAAGCGGATGATGAGGCCCGCGATGATCAGGATCGCGCTGAAGAGGAACGGCAGGCGCCACGACCACTCGTCACCCAGGTTGCCGGTGAGAAGGAACGCGACGTTGGCGAGGAACACACCCAGCGGCACACCGAGCTGCGGAATCGCCGCCCACTTGCCACGGCTCTTCCACGGCGCGTGCTCGAACGTCATGAGCACCGCGCCGCCCCACTCGGCGCCGAAGGCGAGGCCCTGAACGATGCGGATGAGGGTGAGCAGGAGCGGGGCCAGCAGACCCACCTGCTGATAGACGGGCAGGATGCCGATGGCCACCGTGGCGACACCCATGATCATGAGGGCGCCCACGAGCACGGGCTTGCGGCCGTACTTGTCACCCAGGTACCCGCCGATGATGCCGCCCAGCGGGCGCATCGCGAAGCCGATGCCGAAGGTGAGGAAGCCGAGGAGCACCCCGACCACCGGGTCCTCGCCGGGGAAGAACAGCGGGCCGAAGTACAGCGCGGCCGCGGTGCCGTAGGCGAGGAAGTCGTAGTTCTCGATGGTGGTTCCGACGGTGGAACCGATGGCGGTCTTGAGCTTGTCCGGTGACCCGTACTTCGCCTGAGAGGCGACGGGTCGGTCGGTCGTGACGGTCATTGTGACGATCTCCTTTGATGTCGAGATGGTCGCCGCGGCCATCCTGAGGGTCCGCCCGAGACGAGCGGACTGCATCGTCAGGTGGTGATCCCCCCGAGGTTGCCTTTGGCATAGAACGAGGTGATGTGGTCGCGCACACGCTGTGCGGCGAGCGCGGCATCCTTCTTCTCGATCGCGTCGAGGATGTCGCGGTGCTCGTGTCGCACGGTCTTGGCGGTCTCACGCCAGTCGTCGAGCGCCGCGTAGGCGTCGATCATCTGGCGGTTGATGGCCGTTCGCAGGGAACCCATCAGATGCGCGATGAGGGCGTTCCCTGTCGACTCGGCGATCCGGACGTGGAAGGCCGCGTCGAGTCTGTTGAATTCACGGGTGCTGATCGAGGGGTCCTCCATCTCGTCGAGAAGGGCGGACAGCTCGATGTGGTCGGCGTCGTCGGACCTATAGGCGGCCTCCGAACAGGACCACTGCTCGAGGGCGATGCGCCCTTCGAGGACGTCGTTGGCATGGAAGTGACCGAGCGCCAACTGCAGTTTCAGCAGATTGACGAAGCCCGGACCCGGCGTGCCCACGAGCACCGCTCCACCCTCCGGGCCGCCGCCCGGCCGGATGTCCACGATGCCCAGTGCCTCCAGCACGCGCAGCGCTTCGCGCAGCGACGGGCGGGAGACGCCGAGCGAGGCGGCCAGATCGCGCTCGCTCGGCAGTCTGTCCCCGGCTTTCAAGCGGCCGTCGAGGATGCGTTCCTCGATCTGCTGCATCACCTGTTCGTAGGTGCGCACCCGCTGAACCGGTTGCCACGCATCGGCGCTCGCCACGGAGAGACTCCTTCTGGTCGCGGCGCCCGACGATTCTCGGGGCGCGTGGCCCCAGCGTAGCCGTCATGGTCGGATGGTCAGACGTTCGCTCAGACGACCTGTGGGGCGTGCTCGGCGCGGAATTCCGCCTCGAGCTCCCGGCGGATGCGGACGGCGAACTGCGACTCGTCGAGCTCGACGTCGTCCCACGAGACCGTCTGGTCCTTCGGCACGTCGCGGATGAGCTTCGCCCCGTGCGCGAGGCCGAGCGGCAGCGCGTTCTTGGCGAGCGACGTGGCCGCCGGCGCGAGCTTGCCGAAGACGGTGAAGCCACCCTCGCCGTCGAGACGGTCGCCGGCGCGGAGGTCCTTCTTGGCGGTCGTGACGACGTCGCCGCGGAAGCCGGTCGGCGAGCCGGTGGCCTCGCCGCGCACGACGGCCGACGCGATGCTGACACCGAGCTCGAGACCGATCATGTGGTACGGCCGGTAGAGCGAGGCGTAGCGACCGGTCGCGTCGGTGTGCACACCGTACTCGGCGAAGCACTGCACGCCGTAGTCGCTGATGGCCTCGAAGGTGACGTAGACGCCCCAGCGCAGGTTGTCGGGCACCTCGGTGCCGTCGCGGTACATGCTCGAGGCGATCTCGACGGTGCCGCGGCGGGTCAGGCTGCCCCCCGGGTACGTGTTCTCGCGGAACACGGTGGGCAGGTCGTCCTTGGAGGCCGCGGGGAAGAGGAGGCCCTCCTCCTGGGGCAGCAGTCCCGTGCCGTTGGCGACGGCGGCCATCTCGATCGCGGACTTGGTGCCGTCGAGGAAGGAGTTGAACATCTGCGGGTTGTAGTCGCCCGAAGCGAGCTGCTCGTCGGTGAAGCCGTAGTAGTTCCACACCGTGTCGGGCGTCGAGTAGTTGTACTCGGGCAGGTACTTCGTGCCCTTGCCCGCCGCGACGACGTCGAAGCCGACGGTGCGGCACCAGTCGACGAGCTCGCAGATGAGGGCCGGCTGGTCGCCGTAGGCCATCGAGTACACGACGCCCGCGGCCTGTGCGCGACGCTGCAGGAGCGGCCCGACCATGCAGTCCGCCTCGACGTTGACCATGATCACGTGCTTGCCGTTGTCGATGGCGGTGACCGCGTGGTAGGTGCCGTAGAGCGGGTTGCCGGTGATCTCGAGGATGACCTCGACGGCCGGGTGGGTGATGAGCGTGTCGGCGCTGTCGATGACGGCGGTGCCGCCGGTGCGCACGGCCTCATCCAGCGTCGCCGCCGAGTAGCGCTCGGGCGCCCAGCCGGTGCGTGCGAGCGCGGCCTTGGCCTTGGGCACGTTGATGTCGGCGACACCGACCACGTGGATGTTGGCCGCCTTGTTCGCCTGCGTGAGGAACATCGACGAGAACTTGCCGGCACCGATCACGCCGACCCGGATGGGGCCGAAGGCGGCGGTGCGCGCCTGCATCAGCGAGTAGAGGTTCACGGAACCCACTTCCTTGTCTCCGTGGAGTGCGACGCATCCACCTTTGGTTTGTTGGTCAGTTGGTCTGACCATTGTCGCGAGAGCAATATTCACCGACACCGGGCATCGATGTCAAGCCGGACTTTCCGAGCGACGGGATGCCGCGGCTCGACGGTCGAGCAGTGCTCCCGCCGCGGGCCCCGGCGTGCGGAGTGCGCGCGACGTCACGGAGTCAGCGCGTCGTCGCCCGGTCGCGTCAGCGCGTCGCGGCCTTCGCCTCGACCACACGCCGCGCCGCGGCATCCACCACCTGGGCGAAGCCCGGGTCGGCCTGCGCCTTCGCGGTCACGGCCTGCACCATCGCGGGAAGCACCGACGGATTGCTCGAGACGAGCACGACGTCGACGCCCGCGGCGATCGCGAGCACGGCGCGATCCCCCGGGCTCCACGCCTGCACCTGTGCGGCGGCCGAGAGGTCGTCGGTGATGACGACTCCATCGAACCCCACCTGGGTGCGCAGGAGGGAGAGCACGGCCGGTGAGAACGCCGCCGGCGCCGATGGGTCGATGCGCTGGTAGATCGCCGTCGACACCATCACGAGGGACGGGCCGGCGGCGGTCAGGCCGCGATAGACGTCGACGTCCGGCGAGGTGGGCCCGACGACCGTGTCGGTCACCCCCGAGGAGGTGTCCGTGTTCGGCGCCACGTGGCCCAGGCCGGGGAAGTGCTTGGACGTGGGCAGCACGCCCGCCGCCCGCATACCCGCGGCGAACGCACCCGCCCCCGCGGCGACCGCCGACTCGCTGTAGCCGTACTGACGCGACATGGCGCCGATCGGCGAGTTCGAGGGCGCCGTCTGCGGGCTCGTCACGATGTCGGCGACCGGAGCGAGGTTGACATTCACGCCGGCGGCCGCGAGTTCCCTGCCCCAGTCCGTGGCCGATGCCCGCAGCTGAGCACCCTGCTGGGCCTGGGTCAGTGCCGTCGGGATGCGGTCGAACCCGGGACCGGAGAGCACCTGGACGTCACCGCCCTCCTGGTCGGTCGCGACCCACAGACGTGGCGAGCCGGCGGGAAGGCGCGAGGTGAATGCCGCGACGACCGTCGCGGTGGCCTGCACACCCGCGGATGACCGGCCGTGCAGGAAGATCCCGCCGAGCTCGCCTCGCTCGACATCGGCGACCAGGGCGGGGTCGGCCGCTGTCGCCGCGGTTCCCGCCATGAAGAGCTGGCCGACCTTCTGCGCCAGCGTCATCCCCGCGATCGGATCGACGGTCGGGGTCGGCGTGGGGGTCGGCGCCGCCGCGGTGCGCGTCGGCGTGGGTGACGCGGACTCGCCGCCCTTCTCGTGCAGCCCGCCGCATCCGGCCAGCGCGAGCACGCCGATCAGCGCGATGGCGACCGTGGTCATCCTTCTCGTCCCCATGCCTCCATCGTCCCGCGCGCGCCGTACGCGCGGAAGCCCCGGGGCGGCATCGCCGGCGTGCTAGAGCCGCAGCAGCTCGGTGACCCTCACGACGGCAGCACCCTCGTCGACGGATGCCGCGAGGTCGACTTCCCCACGGATGCGCCAATCGTGGTCGCCGGCGGGGTCGTCGATCGTCTGCTCGACCCGCCATATTCCGTTCGCGGAATCCGACTCGTCGATCGCGCAGTAGACGGGTGCGCGGGCGGCACCACCGGTCGAGATGTCGTCGTGCTCGGCGAAGTACCGGTCGAGGAAGGCGGGCCAGTCGACATCCGGATCGAGCTCCGCGAGCTCGTCGTCGCGCTCGAGCGCGGCCAGCTGCACCCGACGGAACAGCTCGTTGCGCACCAGCACGGTGAACGCGCGCCTGTTGGCGACGACCGACGGGGGCGCGGGCGGCACCACCGGGGCATCCGGATCGCCCGTCGGGTTCACGAGCTGCTCCCACTCGTCGACGAGGCTCGAGTCGATCTGTCGCACGAGCTCGCCGAGCCAGGCGATCACGTCGAGCAGCTGCTCGGTGCGCGCGTCGGCCGGAACCGTCTGGCGGATCGCCCGGTACGCGTCGCTGAGGTAGCGCAGCACGAGTCCCTCGCTGCGGCCGAGCTGGTACCACGACACGAACTCGGCGAACGAGAACGCCCGCTCGTACATGTCGCGCACGACGGCCTTCGGACGCAGCTCGAAGTCACGCACCCACGGCTGGCTCGACGCGAAGACCTCGAACGACTGGGCGAGCAGCTCGGCGAGCGGCTTCGGGTAGGTGATCTCCTCGAGCGCCGCCATGCGCTCGTCGTAGTCGAGACCGTCGCGCTTCATCGCCGCGACCGCCTCGCCGCGCGCCCGGAACTCCTGCTGGCCGAGGACCGCACGCGGGTCGTCGAGCGTCGCCTCGATCACGCTCACGACGTCGAGCGCGTAGTGCCCGGTGCCGGCGCCGCCGGGGGCGTCCGACGGGTCGAGCAGATCGATGGCGGCGAGGGCGAAAGGCGAGAGCGGCTGGTTCAGGGCGAAGTTCGGCTGCAGGTCGACCGTGAGCCGGATGTCCCCCTCCCCCGTCACCTCGACGATGCCGGCCTGCCGCAGCGTGCGGAAGATCGCGAGGGCACGGCGGGCGAGTTCGTACCGGCGCGGCTGGGGCTCATGGTTGTCGAAGACGAGCGAGCGCACGTCGGCGAACACGTCGCCACCCCTCGCGATCACGTTGATGAGCATCGCCGCCGTCAGCTGCAGCTGCGGCACGAGCGCCTCGGGCGCGGCATCCCGGATGCGCTCGAAGGAGGTCTCGCTCCACGAGACGAAGCCCGCCGCGGGCTTCTTGCGCACGATCTTGCGCAGCTTCGCCGGGTCGTCACCCGCCTTGCGGGCCGCCTCGGTGTTCTCGATCTCGTGCTCGGGTGCCATCACGACGACGTTGCCGTACGGGTCGAAGCCGGCCCGGCCCGCGCGCCCGGCGACCTGGTGGAACTCCCGGGCGGTGAGCTGCCGCATCCGCGTGCCGTCGTACTTCGAGAGCGCGGTGATCAGCACCGTGCGGATGGGCACGTTGATACCCACACCCAGGGTGTCGGTGCCGCAGATCACCCGCAGGAGTCCCCGCTGGGCGAGGGTCTCGACGAGCCGCCGATACCGCGGCAGCATGCCGGCGTGGTGCACGCCGATACCCGCGCGGACGAGACGCGACAGGGTGCGCCCGAAGGCCGTCGTGAACCGGAAGCCGCCGATCGCCTCCGCGATGCGGTCGCGGTGCTCGCGGCTCGCGACCTTGATGCTCGCGAGCGCCTGCGCGCGCTCCATCGCCTGCGCCTGCGAGAAGTGCACGATGTACACCGGCGTCTCGGCCTCGTCGAGAAGCCCCTGCACGACCTCCTGCACGGGCGTGCGGGCGTACGAGAAGTGCAGCGGCACGGGACGGGTTATCCCGGTCACCTCTGTCGTCACCCGGCCGGTGCGTCGGGTGAGGTCGTCGGCGATCGCCGTCACGTCGCCGAGGGTGGCCGACATCAGCAGGAACTGCGCGCGAGGAAGCAGCAGCAGCGGCACCTGCCACGCCCACCCGCGGTCGGGGTCGCCGTAGAAGTGGAACTCGTCCATCACGACCTGGCCGACATCGGCGGCGGCCCCCTCGCGGAGGGCGAGGTTCGCGAGGATCTCCGCCGTGCAGCAGACGATCGGCGCATCCGGGTTCACCGACGAGTCGCCCGTGACCATGCCGACGTGCTCGGGCCCGAAGATCTCGACGAGCGCGAAGAACTTCTCGCTCACGAGGGCCTTGATGGGCGCCGTGTAGTAGGTGCGCTCCCCGCGGGAGAGGGATGCCGCGTG
>NZ_MEGA01000071.1:0-19717 GCF_001725695.1 Microbacterium sp. SCN 71-21 | reverse complement strand
AACGGCTCGGTGCTCTGCACGCGGATGTCGTAGGCGAGCGCGAAGCAGTCGGCGATGAGCTCGGAGGGCGTGAACGGCGCGAGTTTGAACGCCCACTTGTAGAGATCCATGTTGACGTGCAGGCACCCCGGCTGGTCGAAATCGCGCTGCATCTCCCGCGTCGGCCGGTGAGCGTTACGGGGCAGTGCAGCGGGTGTGAAGAAGCGCACCGCGTCGACGTGCGAGCACTGCAGAACGGATGCCTCCACCACGGCGTCGGTGCCGGCGGACCCCAGCCGCAGCGGTACCTCATGACGCGTCTCGGGCGCTCGGTAGACCATCGCCCACTCGTGGAGGCCGAAGCAACCGTACATGCCGCGACGGGAATGCACGGCCGTGAGTAGATCACCGACTCGTGCGATCAGGTCACCGTGGGACTCGGCGAGAGCAGCGGCGTGCACAGCGCTGACCCCGTCGTCCGTGCGGTAGTGACGCCACTGCGCGCGAACGCCGTCGGGATCCGCGAGTGCGACGCCGATGCCGGGGTGCCAGCGGCGCAGCACCGCAGGCTTGTAGCCGTAGTAGGTGAAGAGGAAGTCCTCGACGGGATGCTTCTCGCCGCGCGCCTTGCGCGCGCGATGCGCGGACGTCAGAGCGTCGGCACGGGCGGCATGAGCCGACTCGAGCGCATGCCAGACGGGCGGAGCCAGTGGTGCGGCATCCGTCTGAAGGGTCACCGCACGAGGATACGTCAGGGACCGACCGGCAGGATGTTCGCGGGCGAGTCGTTGCGCACGTTGCCGACCTGCGACGCAACCGGCCAGTCGGCAAGCGACTCGGCCACGTCGGGCGCCGCATCGATGGCGGCGTCGAGCACGTCTCCGACGTTGTCGAGGTCGGTGTCGAGCCAGGCGTCGGCGAAGTCCGCATCGACGGACAGGGGCATCCGCTCGTGGATGGAGCCGAGCCGGCCGACCGCCGATCGGGTGAGGATCGTGAAGCTCAGCAGCCACAGCGAGGGATCGTCGTCGGCCTTCGACGGGTCCTTCCACCACTCGTAGAGTCCCGCGAAGAACAGAGGGGCGTCATCGGCGGGATGGATGTAGTGGGGCACCTTGCCATCGGACGTCTGCTGCCACTCGAAGTACCCCGTCGCCGGCACGATGGCCCGACGCTTCACCAGCGCCGCTCGGAACATCGGCTTGTCCTCGACCTCTTCGCTGCGAGCGTTGAAGGCGCGCGTGCCGATGGACGGGTCCTTGGCCCACGCGGGAACGAGACCCCACCGCGCGGCTTCGACGCGGCGGGTCGGGGGATCGGTCTTCGCCGAGTCGAGCACGATCGCCGCCCTCATCGTCGGTGCGACGTTGTACGAGGGCTGGGGCAGATCGTCCGCGATCGTGTCGGCCCGCAGCACGCCGACGAGCTCGGATCCGACGTTCGCGACCACGAATCTTCCGCACATGGCCCTGAGCCTAGGCCCGGGGTACGACGTCAGCGTCCCGACACGAGTCCGACGCCGGCGAGCTTCTTCATGAGCGCTGCGCCGTCGTCTCCGGTGACCCACGGCACGGATGCCGCGGAGTGGTCGTCAACCGCCGTCCGACCGCCCGCGAGCACGGCTTCCGCCGGTGTGAGGCGTCGGATGGCGACACCGGCGACGTTGTCGGGATGTACGATCGTGAACGCCGTGTAGAGCGCGTCATCGTGCTGTCCGTCGTCGCCGACGAGCAGCCAGCGCACGTGTGGGAACTCGCGGGCGAGCCGTTCGAGGTTCTCCTGCTTGTGGAGTCGACCGCTGCGGAACAGACGGTCGTGGGTGGGTCCCCAGTCGGTGAGCAGCATGGCGCCTGCGGGGAACAGATGACGCCGCAGGAACCGGCGAAGAGTGGGGGCGACATTCCACGCGCCCGTCGAGAGGTAGATGACCGGAGCGCCGGGGTGCTGGGTCGCAAGTCGTTCGAGCAGCACCGCCATGCCCGGCACGGGTTGGCGGGCGTGCTCGTTCACGACGAACGAGTTCCATGCGGCGAGCAGCGGGCGGGGGAGCGCGGTGACCATCACCGTGTCGTCGACGTCCGAGACCACGCCGAAGGTGACCTCCGCCCCGACGATGAAGGTGCGCATCGTGATCGGCTCGCCGCCTTCGACCGAGACGGAGAACTCCTGCCACCCGGGTTCGAGCCGGGCCGGAACCACGACGTCGACCACGCCGCCTGCGTCGGCGGTCACCTCATGCGCCGCCCCGTCGATGAGCACCTCGACCCGGGCATGGGCGATGGGCACCGCAGCGAAGCTGCGCCACCCGCGCACGCCGGTGTACGACGCCCGCGACGCACGAGATGCCGGCGGCACGATCATGACGCGGCCGAGCACACGTACCCAGTCCGCGCCCCCGTAGCCCGGGAACGCGGCGACGACAGGCGTCAGGCCGCGGCGGCGGGCGCGGCGCTCACGCCAGGCGTGGAATCGACGCTCCAGTCGGGCGAGCCAGAGCACCTTCGCGGGCCGGGGGGAATCGGTCGAGCGGGAGGGCACCCGTTCAGTCTGTCACGTCGGATGCCGCGCCCGTGGGCTCCTCGTAGGTCGCGAGGTGCTTGCGCTCGGCCCGTCCGATGACCTTCTTGACGACATACACGAGCACGACGAACACGACGATGATGCCGACGAACACATAGCCAGCGAAATGGATCTCGCCCGAGAGATCGCGGTACGTGCCCGACGCGAGGGCGGAGACTGTCACGTAGAGCGCCGCCCAGATGACGCACGCCGGCGTCGTCCATGCCAGGAAGCGCCGATACGAATACCCCGACATGCCGACGGTGAGCGGCACGAGCGAGTGCAGCACCGGCAAGAACCGCGACAGGAAGATGGCGATGCCGCCGCGGCGCTGCAGATAGTTCTCCGCCCGCAGCCAGTTGTGCTCGCCGATGCGACGGCCGAGGCGCGACATCCGGATCTTCGGCCCCAGGAACTTGCCGAGCGCATACCCGATCGACTCGCCGATGAGCGCCCCCACGACGGCGGCGGTCGCGATCGCGACGCCCTGCAGCGGGGTGGTGACGGCGGTCGCGGCGACGATCACGACGGTGTCGCCGGGAACGATGAGGCCGATGAGGATGCTGGTCTCGCACATCATCGCGAAGCCCACGATGAGCACGCGCACGAGCGGATCCACCGACTGCACGGCGTCGAGCAGCCACGTCAGAACCTGATCCACGATGCGAGCGTAGGGGCGGATGCCGCATCTAACCTGAGTGGATGGGCGTCGTGTCGCAACCGGATCCCGCGGCTCCGACGGCCGCGCGCCTGTTCGCTGCGCTGCGACACGAGCCGCACCTGTTCTGGATCGACGCCGGCACCGGCCCGGACGGGGTCGACTGGGTCGGGATCGGCTCGCCGGTCTCGCCGGAGCAACCCCGACAGGTCATGGTCGGCGGGCGCTCCGCCGGCGAGGCATCCCCCGACTGGGTCGGCTGGTGGGGGTACGACGACGCCGCACGGCGAGCGGGGGCCGACGTGCCCGCCGGCGGCCTGCCCGACGGGTGGCTGCGCGTCGAGACGGTCGCGCGCATCGACCGCCGCACCGGCTCCGTAGCGCTCACGGGACCGGCCGCCGATCGCCTGCGGGTGCCCCTCGCGAACGCCCACCCTCCAGTCGCCCCGCCGCTCGGGCCGGCACACTCGCGCGACAGCCCCGACCTCTACGCCACACTGGTCGAACGATGCCGGGAGCACATCCGCCGTGGCGACGCGTATCAGCTCTGCCTGACGACCTCGATGAGCGTCGATGCCGCCGTCGACCCGGTCGACGCGTACCTGCGCCTGCGCCGGCTCACGGGCGCGCGACGCGGGCTGTTCGTGCGCGTCGGAGGCGTGGCCCTCGCCGGCGGCAGCCCCGAGACGTTCCTGGAGATCGGGGGAGGAGTCGTGCGCACCAGTCCCATCAAGGGCACGCGCCGCCGCGCCGACGATGACGTGGAGGATGCCGCTCTCGTCGCCGAGCTGCGCGAGAGCCCGAAGGAGCGGGCCGAGAACGTGATGATCGTCGACCTCATGCGCAACGACCTCGCCCGCATCTGCGACCCCGCGACCGTCACCGTCGAGAGCCTGCTGCACCTCGAGTCCACACCCACCGTGCACCAGCTCGTCTCGACCGTCGCGGGGCGACTCCACCCCGGGACCACGCTCGATGAAGTGCTGCGGGCCACGCTGCCGGCAGGCTCGATGAGCGGGGCGCCGAAGCTCGCGGCGATCGAGATCCTCGGGCGGCTGGAGGTCGAGCCGCGGGGCGCCTACGCCGGGTGCGCAGGGTGGGTGGCGGCATCCGGCACGGCGACCCTCGGCATGACCATCCGAAGCCTCCTCATCGAGCGCGACCGGGTGACGGTCGGCGCCGGCGGGGGCATCACCTGGGGGTCGATCGCCGCGGACGAGGTCGCCGAGGTCGCGCTCAAGGCGCGGGCGCCGCTCGCCGCGATCGGCGCGACGCTGCCACCGGACTGGGCCGAGCGCGGTCCGGTAGCCTGAAGGTTGCGCTTCGGCGCGCCCCGCAGCATCCATCGGATAGGTATCTCTGTGTCGACGAACGCCCCCACCACCTCAGCCGCACCGTCTCCGTCGGACGACGTGCACGCCATCCAGGCGAAGTGGCAGGAACGGTGGGCGACCGCGGACCCGTTCCGCGCCGGCGACGCCGCCGATACCCGCCCCCGCAAGTACGTGCTCGCGATGTTCCCGTACCCGTCGGGCGATCTGCATATGGGTCACGCCGAAAACTACCTCTACAGCGACATCGTCGCCCGCTACTGGCGGCACCGCGGGTACAACGTGCTGCACCCGATCGGCTGGGACTCCTTCGGACTGCCGGCCGAGAACGCCGCCATCAAGCGCGGCGCGAACCCCGTGACGTGGACGTACGACAACATCGCGCAGCAGCGCACGAGCCTCAAGGCCTACGGCGTCTCGTTCGACTGGTCGCGTGTGCTGCACACGAGCGACCCCGACTACTACCAGTGGAACCAGTGGCTGTTCCAGCGCCTCTACGAGAAGGGCCTCGCCTACCGCAAGGATGCGCTGGTCAACTGGGACCCGGTCGATCAGACGGTGCTCGCCAACGAGCAGGTGCTGGCGGACGGCACGAGCGAGCGCAGCGGCGCGCTGGTCGAGAAGAAGAAGCTCACGCAGTGGTTCTTCCGCATCACCGACTACGCCGACCGGCTGCTCGACGACCTGAACCAGCTCGAGGGATTCTGGCCGCAGAAGGTCATCCAGATGCAGCGCAACTGGATCGGACGCTCGGTCGGCGCCGACATCGACTTCGAGATCAAGGGCCGCGCCGAGAAGGTGACGGTCTTCTCGACCCGCCCCGACACGCTGCACGGCGCGACATTCATGGTGATCGCCCCCGACTCCGACCTCGCGGCGGAGCTGGCGGCCGGCTCGTCCGCCGAGGTGCGGCTGCGCTTCCAGGACTACCTGGCGAGCGTCCGCATGACGAGCGAGGTCGACCGTCAGAACACCGATCGGCCGAAGACCGGCGTGTTCCTCGACCGCTTTGCGATCAACCCGATCAACGGCGAGCGTCTGCCGATCCGATCAACGGCGAGCGTCTGCCGATCTGGGCGGCAGACTACGTGCTGGCCGACTATGGCCACGGCGCGGTCATGGCCGTTCCCGCGCACGACCAGCGCGACCTCGACTTCGCGCGCGCGTTCGACCTCCCCGTGCGCATCGTGGTCGACACGACGGCTCCCGTCACCGGGGCGATCCCGGTGATCGAGACGGATGCCGCGGGTACCCCGCTCGACCTCGGCGCCGACGAGGCATCCCTAGCCGATCTCGACCCTGCCACCACGGGCATCGCGCTCACGGGCGAGGGCCGCATGGTCAACTCGGGGCCCCTCGACGGACTCAGCAAGCGCAACGCCATCACGCGCGCGATCGAGCTGCTCGAGGCGGCCGGCACCGGCCGCGCGTCCCGCACGTATCGCCTGCGCGACTGGCTGATCTCCCGTCAGCGCTACTGGGGCACGCCCATCCCGATGCTGCACACCGACGACGGTCGCATCGTGCCGGTGCCCGGCGACCAGCTGCCGGTGACGCTGCCCGCCTCCGAAGGCCTCGACCTGAAGCCGAAGGGCTCGTCGCCCCTCGGCGCCGCAACGTCGTGGGTCGAGAGCGTCGACCCCGAGACGGGGGAGCGGGCGCTGCGCGACCCCGACACGATGGACACGTTCGTCGACAGCTCGTGGTACTTCCTGCGCTTCCTCTCGCCCGGCGACGCCACGCAGGCGTTCGACCCGGCCGCGGCGCGTGCCTGGGCGCCGGTCGACTTCTACATCGGCGGAGTCGAGCACGCGATCCTGCACCTGCTCTACGCGCGCTTCGTCACGAAGGCGCTCTATGACATGGGTCTCGTCGACTTCACCGAGCCGTTCTCGAGCCTGATCAACCAGGGCATGGTCATCCTCGACGGGTCGAAGATGTCCAAGAGCAAGGGCAACCTCGTGCTCTTCCAGGACGAGCTCGACGCGCACGGCGCCGACGCGCTGCGCGTGGCCCTCGCCTTCGCCGGCCCGGTGGAGGACGACAAGGACTGGAAGGACGTCTCGACGGTCGGGGCGGCGAAGTTCCTCGCGCGGGCGCTGCGCATCGCCGGTGAGGTCACGAGCGACCCCGAGGTGGTCTGGGCCGAAGGGGATGCCGCGCTCCGCCGCGTCACCCACAAGCTGTGGTCCGATGTGCCGACCCTCGTCGAGCAGACCAAGTTCAACGTCGTGGTCGCGCGCCTCATGGAGCTCGTCAACGCCATCCGCAAGACGATCGACGGGGGAGCCGGAGCGGGCGACGCCGCCGTGCGCGAGGCGATCGAGGCGGTGGCGCTCGTGCTCGACCTGTTCGCCCCGCACACTGCGGAGGAGATATGGGAGCAGCTCGGCTACGAGCCCTTCGTGGGGCTCGCGGGATGGCGCCAGGCCGACCCGACGCTGCTCATCGAGGACGCCGTGACGGCTGTCGTGCAGATCGACGGCAAGGTGCGGGCCACCCTCGAGGTGCCGGCGCGCATCGGCGCGGAGGAGCTCGAGAAGCTCGCCCGCGCCGACGAGCGGGTCGTGCGCGCCCTCGGCGACAAGCAGATCGTGCGCGCGATCGTGCGCGCCCCGAAGGTCGTCAGCCTCAGCACGCGCTGAGCCCTCCACAGCGACGCCGGGGCACCGGTCGTCCACCCGGCACCGCGGTGGCGCCCGGGCCGCGAGACCGGCGCGCCTAGCGTCGGGGTGTGCGCGGCTCCGATGACCTCCCCACTGTGCGCCCGGGTGTGCGGGTGGGCGTCGGGGCGGCCGTGGTCGTCGTGCTCCTCGCCCTCGGGGTGACCGTCGTCATCGGCATGGTGCGATCCGGCGGGTCGACAGAGGTGATGGATGCCGCGGCATCCACCTCGCCCTCTGCCGCGCCGTTCGGACAGGTCTACGTGCATGTCGCGGGGGCCGTGGCGACGCCCGGAATGTATCGGTTCACCGCCGATGCCGACCGGGCGGCGGTGAACCTCGCGCGCACCGTGTCAGACGGCGAGCAACTCGTCGTGCCGGTCGTCGGCACATCACCGCAGGGGGGGCACAGCGCCGGCGGCCGGCGACGGGCTCGTGAACCTGAACACGGCGGATGCCGCGGCGCTCGACACCCTTCCAGGTGTCGGGCCGGCCACCGCGGCGCGCATCCTCGCGTGGCGCGCGGAGCACGGCCGATTCGGCAGCGTCGATGACCTGCTGAGCGTGTCGGGGATCGGCGAGAAGACGCTCGACGAGCTGCGCGACAAGGTCACGGTGTGAGGTGGGTGCCTATCGCCTCGTTCCGGTCGCCGGTCTCACCTGGGCGGCCGCGGGCATCGCGCTGTTCGGAGGCGCGTCGATCGTTGCGGCGATTGGTGCAGCGGTTGCTCTCGGAGCCATCGTCACGCTGTGCTGTGCCCGCCGCGCGGGCGGTCGGACGCGCGCGGCGCTGGTCGTCGCGGTGCTCGCAGCGTGCGGTGCGGGGGCCGCGGCATCCACTGTCGTGTTCTCGACACCCGCGCGCGAGCAGGTTCGTGACGCCCTGATCGATTCCCGTGCCGAGTCGGTGTCGGTGCGTGTCGTCGGCAAGGTCGAACCGCGCGCGCAGGGGTCTGCGTTCGACGCGCAGGTGGTGTCCGTCGAGACCCGCACGGCTCCACGCCCCGGACGCGACGTTCCCGTCGTCGTGCTCGCGCGAGGCGGTGTCGGCGCAGGCACCGAAGTGGGCGCGGTCGTGCGCGTCGAGGCACCGGCGTTCGGGGCCGACCGTGGCCGCGCTGCGCCGCGCGCTCGCCCACGCCACCGTCGGCCTGCCCGGCCCGGCCGCGGGACTCATCCCCGGGCTCGCGATCGGCGACACCGCACTCGTCGACGACACGCTCGATGCGCAGATGAAGACCGCCTCCCTCACGCACCTCACCGCCGTGAGCGGGGCGAACTGCGCGATCGTCGTCGCGCTCGGCTTCGCCGCAGCCGCCGCGCTCGGCGCGCGCAGACGCATGCGCGTCGCTGTCGGCCTCACCCTGCTTGTCGGGTTCATCACGCTCACGACGCCCGAACCCAGCGTCGTGCGCGCCGGGGCGATGGCGGCGATCGCCATGATCGCCGTGCTGACAGGACGCACCGCCACCGGCATCGGCGTCTGGTCGCTCGCGCTCACCGTGCTGCTCGTGCTCGACCCGTGGCTCGCGACTTCCATCGGCTTCGCTCTGTCCGCCGCGGCGACGGCGGCGCTGCTCGTGCTGGCGCGGCCCCTCGCCGCCGGGCTCGGCCGCGTGATGCCCCGCGCGCTGGCACTCGGCATCGCGGTGCCGCTGTCCGCCCAGCTCGTCTGTGCGCCGCTCATCGTCGTGCTCACCCCGACGGTGCCGATCTACGGCGTCGTCGCCAACCTCATCGCCGCCCCGGCCGCGCCCGTCGCGACGATCGTCGGGCTCGTCGCCACGCTCGCCGCGCCCCTCCCGGTGCTGCAGCAGGGGCTCGTCGCCGTGGCGTGGCTGCCGGCCGCGTGGATCGCCGAGACCGCCCGCCTCTTCGCCGCATTGCCGTTTGCGACCGCGCCGTGGCCGGGCGGCCCCCTCGGCATCGTCGCGCTCGCCCTCGTGGGCGCCGCCACGCTCGGACTGCTCGCGCCGCTCCCACGCCGGCGACTGCGCACCGTCACGCGCGCGGCATCCGTTCTCGTCGTCTCGGTGACGGCGGGCGCCACGATTGCCGCGACGGTGCTGCTCCCCGTGGTCTCGCGAGGCGCGATGCCACCCGACTGGAGCATCATCATGTGCGACATCGGCCAGGGCGACGCGGTGTTGGTGCGCTCCGCGAGCGAGGTGGCGCTGATCGACACCGGAGACGATCCCGAGCTGTTGAGCGGATGCCTCCACCGCGCCGGGATCGACCGTATCGACCTGCTCGTGCTCACCCACTTCGACCGCGATCACGTGGGTGCCGCACACGCATTGAACGGACGTGTCGACACCGTGATGCACGGTCCGACGACCGAACGTCGCGAGACGGACATCGTCCGCGCGCTCGGCGCCGCCCGCACCGTCGTCGCCCACGCGGGGATGAGCGGAATGCTCGGCGATGCGCGCTGGCGCGTGCTGTGGCCCACGGCGACGGCGGGGGAGTTCGCCGAAGGCAACGACGGGAGCGTGGTCGTCGAGATGGGCGGGGGTGCGGTCCCGCCCGCGATCTTCCTCGGCGACCTCGGCGCGACGGCGCAGCGGGCGCTCCTGCGTTCCGGTGGAATGTCGTCGGGGCTGCAGGTGGTGAAGGTGTCGCACCACGGTTCCGGCGACCAGGACCCCGGTCTCTACCGTCGCATCGGTGCCGTCATCGGGCTCGTCTCGGTCGGTGCCGGGAACAGCTACGGCCACCCGCGCGACACCGCACTCGCACTGCTCGCCGCCGCCGGAACGACGGTCGTCCGCACCGACACCGACGGCATGGCTGCCGTCAGCGAGGTCGACGGGCGCCTCGTCGTCTGGCACGCCGGAACCCGCGACGTCGACGGCCCTCGGTAGGCTTTCGGCATGGCCGCTCCCCGTAGACCCGCACGCGCGAGCGCCATCCCGCAGCTCTCCTGGCGCACCCCGCAGCCCGCGCCGATCGTGCTCGTCTCAGGCCCCGAAGAGGTCTGCGCACAACGGGCGACCAGCGGCATCCGCAGCTATCTGCGAGCCGAAGACGAGGCGCTCGAAGTCAGCGACATCGACGCGGCGGACTACACGGCGGGGTCACTGCCCGCCTACGCCGCGCCCTCGCTGTTCGGCGAACCGCGCCTCATCCGCGTCACCTCGGTCGAGAAGTGCAGCGATGCGTTCCTGGCCGACGCGCTCGCGTACCTCGCCGCCCCCCAGGAGGGCGCCACCGTGGTGCTGCGTCACTCCGGCGCGAGCGTGCGCGGCAAGAAGCTGCTCGACGCCATCAGGGCGGGCGAGGGCGGAGGCGTCGAGATCGCCTGTCCCGCCATCACCCGCGACGCAGACCGCGTCGACTTCGCGGCGGGCGAGTTCCGTGCCGCGAACCGCCGCATCGAGCCCACGGCGCTGCGCGCTCTCGTCGCCGCGTTCGCCGACGACCTCACCGAACTCGGCGCCGCCTGCCAGCAGCTTCTCGCCGACGTCGACGGCACGATCGACGACCGCATCGTCGAGCGCTACTACGGCGGGCGGGTCGAGACATCCGCGTTCACCGTCGCCGACACAGCGATCGCCGGGCGGCACGGTGAGGCGCTGCTCGCGCTGCGTCAGGCGCTCGCCTCGGGCGCCGACCCCGTGCCCCTCGTCGCCGCGCTCGCCTCCAAGCTGCGCACCATGGCTCGCGTGGTGGGCTCGAGGGAATCAGCGCCCGCCCTGGTCGCGCGACTCGGCATGAAGGACTGGCAGGTCGACCGCGCGCGTCGCGATCTCAACGGCTGGTCGTCAGAGGCGCTCGGGGGAGCGATTCAGGCCGCCGCCCGCGCAGACGCCGAGGTCAAGGGCGCCAGCCGCGATGCGACGTTCGCCGTCGAGCGTCTTCTCACGATCGTGGCGACGCGGCGGCCCTACGGCGACTGAACGCCGCGGTTCGTCACGCTCGCGCGTCAGGCGCGCATGCCGCCCCCACGGTGTGCACGCGACCCCGCGCACACCACGCGATCCCGCGCACAAAACGTGAAGGCCCGCCCCGCCCACGCTGTGCACGCGATCCCGCGCACAAAACGCGCGACCCCGCGCACAAAACGTGAAGGCCCGCCCCGCCGAAGCGGTGCGGGCCTTCACGATGGTCGCTCAGAGAGCGGAAACCTGCTTCGCGATCGCCGACTTGCGGTTCGCGGCCTGGTTCTGGTGGATGACGCCCTTGCTCACGGCCTTGTCGAGCTTCTTGGTCGCGGTGCCCAGAGCCTTCTCGGCGGCGGCCTTGTCGCCGGCGACGATGGCCTCTCGGGTGCGACGCACCGCGGTCTTCAGCTCGCTCTTGACGGCCTTATTGCGCTCGTGCGCCTTCTCGTTGGTCTTGTTGCGCTTGATCTGCGACTTGATGTTTGCCACGTGTGGTCAGACTTTCGTTTCGGTGTTGTCGTGGTGGTGCCGTGCAGCGAGAGAGGGGCGCTGTGCGGCGAATCGCGGGGGTCTGGGATTCCCCACACGCAAGCCAAAAGCCGAGTCTACCAAACGAGCGGGCTCCGCACGAAACGTCAGGCTGCGGCATCCGTCTCGTCGACGGCAGTGCTGTCGATCGTGGCCAGCGCGAGATCCAGCACCGCGTTGAACACGCGCGGTGCCATCGCCGTCACGAGGTGCGTGGTGTGGGGAACGACGATCAGCTCGGCGTCGGGGAGGAGCGTCTGGAAGAGCTTCTCGCTCACCCGCAGCTGATCCCACTGGCCGTTCACGAACCACGTCGGCACCCGGATGCGCGACACCGCCGCCATGAGGTCGAGGGCTCCGAGGGCGCGCAGCGCCGTGTCCTGCGACTCGAACGCGTACCCGCCCGCCCCGAAGTCCCACCGCGTCTCCGACGGGAGGGTGCGATCGAGCACACGCTCTCCCAGCCATTCGCCGTGACCAGGAAGGCTGTTGAAGGAGCCGACCGCGGCGCGATAGGCGACGAGAGGGATGCCGCGCGGCAGCGCCGTGCACGAGGCACCGATGTACGCCGCAATCGGGGGAGCGACCACGGCGCCTGCGTACTGGGTCGTGAGGAGTCCGCCGAGCGAGTGCCCGACCAGGAGCACGGGACCGGTGTCCGCAGCCGACCGCACCGCGTCGTCGATGGTGCGGAAGGCCTCGTCGAGCGTGAACGGCTCACCGCGTCGGGTGCCGTGTCCCGGCAGGTCGAGAGCCACCGCCGACACCCCGCGCTGCTCGAGATGGGCCACCTGTGCGCGCCACATGGTCGCGGACGTGCGGATGCCGTGCACCATCACCACGGTCGTCACCATGTGCCCACTGTAGAACCGGTGGCTGGGCGTGAGGGCGGTGCATCCGAGGCGGCACCCTAGAATCGTCGGGACATGTCTCCGCGTGCCCTCTCTCCGCTCCAGCCCAGCGCCACCCCGCCGGCGAGCATCCGCAACTTCTGCATCATCGCCCACATCGACCACGGCAAGTCGACCCTGGCCGACCGCATGCTGCAGATCACGGGTGTCGTCTCCGACCGTGACATGCGCGCGCAATACCTCGACCGCATGGACATCGAGCGCGAGCGCGGCATCACGATCAAGAGCCAGGCGGTTCGCATGCCCTGGCAGACCGCGGACGGCACGTTCGCGCTGAACATGATCGACACACCCGGGCACGTCGACTTCACCTACGAGGTGTCCCGGTCGCTCGCCGCCTGCGAAGGCGCGATCCTGCTGGTCGACGCCGCGCAGGGCATCGAGGCGCAGACGCTCGCGAATCTCTACCTGGCGCTCGAGAACGATCTCGAGATCATCCCGGTGCTGAACAAGATCGACCTGCCCGCCGCCGACCCCGAGAAGTTCGCCGGCGAGCTCGCGAACCTCATCGGCGGGTCGCCCGACGATGTGCTGCGGGTGAGCGGGAAGACCGGCCTCGGCGTCGAGGAGCTGCTCGACCGCATCGTCGAGCGCATCCCGTCGCCGAAGGGGAACGCGGATGCCCCGGCCCGCGCGATGATCTTCGACTCCGTGTACGACGCCTACCGCGGCGTCGTCACCTATGTGCGCATGGTCGACGGGAAGCTGGAGCCGCGGGAGCGCATCCAGATGATGTCGACCAAGGCGACGCACGAACTGCTGGAGATCGGCGTCTCGAACCCCGAGCCGACGCCCACCAAGGGGCTCGGCGTGGGCGAGGTCGGCTACCTGATCACGGGCGTGAAGGATGTGCGCCAGTCGAAGGTCGGCGACACCATCACGAACCTCCGCAAGCCCGCGACCGAGGCACTCTCCGGATACACGGACCCGAAGCCGATGGTCTTCAGCGGCATCTACCCGATCGACGGCAGTGATTACGCCGATCTGCGCGAGGCCCTCGACAAGCTCAAGCTCTCCGACGCCTCGCTGCAGTACGAGCCCGAGACCTCGGTCGCTCTCGGGTTCGGGTTCCGCTGCGGGTTCCTCGGTCTGCTGCACCTCGAGATCATCACCGAGCGCCTGGCCCGCGAGTTCGGCCTCGACCTCATCACGACCGCACCGTCGGTCACTTACGAGGTCACGACCGACACCGGGGAGACCGTCGTGGTCACGAACCCGAGCGAGTACCCGGACGGTCGTGTCGCGTCGGTCTCCGAGCCGGTCGTGAAGGTCGGCATCCTGCTGCCGAAGGACTACGTGGGCACCGTGATGGAGCTCTGCCAGACGCGCCGCGGCACCCTGCTCGGCATGGAGTACCTCAGCGAGGACCGCGTTGAGCTGCGCTACAACATGCCGCTCGGCGAGATCGTCTTCGACTTCTTCGACCAGCTGAAGTCGAAGACCCAGGGTTACGCGAGCCTCGACTACGAACCCGCGGGATCCCAGACCGCCGACCTCGTCAAGGTCGACATCCTGCTGCAGGGCGACAAGGTCGACGCGTTCAGCTCGATCGTGCACCGTGAGAAGGCGTACTCGTACGGCACGATGATGACCGAGCGGCTGCGCAAGCTCATCCCGCGCCAGCAGTTCGAGGTGCCGATCCAAGCCGCGATCGGCGCCCGCATCATCGCCCGGGAGAACATCAGGGCGATGCGCAAGGATGTCCTCGCGAAGTGCTACGGCGGTGACATCACCCGAAAGCGCAAGCTCCTCGAGAAGCAGAAAGAGGGCAAGAAGCGCATGAAGATGGTGGGTCGCGTCGAGGTGCCGCAGGAGGCGTTCATCGCCGCCCTGTCGGGAGACGTGGACGGCAACGAGAAGAAGTAGGCGGGTGCACCACATGCGCAAGGGAACGACCCGGGACGGCGTCGTCGACTACGCGGCGGTCGGAGCCACACAGGCGGTCGACCTCATGCAGTACCCGCCGGAGCGGAGCCTCCCGGCAGAGTCGTCCTGGCGCATCGGCAGCGGCGAAGAGCGATTCCGCGCGGCGGGCGACGCGCTGCTGAGCTGGCAGGCGCTGCGTGATGCGGGCCTCACCGTGAAGGACGTCACCCCCGCCGCCGGCCCCACCTACGCCGGGGTGAGCTTCGACGAGAACCGTCAGCCCATCGCGCCCAGCCGTCTCGAGGCCGATCAGCGCTTCGACGCCGACGGCACACCGTGGGTGGCCGCGGGAGCGAGCGTGCGACTGCACGGCCGTGTCGACGGCATGAACGCCGACGGGCACCTCCGGGTCATCTTCGTCACGGAGGAGCCGCGCCGCGTCGGATTCGTGCTCGGCACCCTCGGCGAGTCGGTGGTCAGCGGGGAGGAGTCGTTCCTCATCGAGTGGCTCCCGAACGATGAGGTGTGGTTCTCGTTGCGGGCCTTCGACAGCCCGACCGCGTTGTCGTACCGAGCGCTGCGCACCCTCGTGCGCCGTCGTCGTCGTGCGCTGTTCACCCGCTACCTGCGCGCGGTGTCGCCCATGTTCACCACCCCGGCCTGATGCCCTCAGCGCTTCCCCTCGGCGATCCGGCTCCGGCCGACGGCGGCCTGCCCGACCTGCTCCCGGCCGCGCACCCCGACTTCGGCGTGTACGTGCACGTGCCGTTCTGCCGCGTGCGCTGCGGGTACTGCGACTTCAACACCTACACGGCGACGGAGCTGCGCGGCGCCAGCCAGGCGGACTATCCCGACGAGGTCGCGCGGGAGATCGCGCTGGCCGCGCAGGTGATGGATGCCGCGGGCCGGCGGCGGGCGGCGACATCCGTGTTCTTCGGCGGCGGCACGCCGACGCTGCTCCCGGGCGATGCGCTCGCGCGCATGCTGGGTGACGTGCGCGACGCGTTCGGCATCGCCGCCGATGCGGAGGTGACGGTCGAGGCGAACCCCGACACGGTCACACCGGCGCTGACGGCGAGGCTCGCCGAGGCGGGCGTGACGCGTCTGTCGATCGGCATGCAGTCCGCCGTTCCGTCGGTGCTGGCGACCCTCGACCGCACCCACGAGCCGGCCGCGGTCCCGCGGGCGGTCACTGCGGCGCGCGCGGCCGGGCTGCAGGTGAGCGTCGACGTCATCTACGGCACGCCGGGGGAGACGCTCGCGGACTGGGAGCGCACCCTCGACGCCGTCACCGCTCTCGAGACCGACCACGTGTCGGCGTACGCGCTGATCGTGGAGGAGGGCACGGCGCTTGCCCGCCGCATCGCACGCGGCGAGATCGACACGGTCGACGACGACGTGCAGGCCGACATGTACGAGCTCACCGACGCGCGCCTCGCGGCGGCGGGGTACGGCTGGTACGAGGTGTCGAACTGGTCGCGCGATGAGGCGACCCGCTCGCGACACAATCTCGCCTACTGGCGCGGCGCCGACTGGTGGGGGTTCGGGCCGGGCGCCCACTCGCACGTCGGCGGCGTGCGCTGGTGGAACGTGAAGCACCCCGCGGCGTACGCGCAGCGCCTGTCGCTGGGTTCCTCGCCCGCGGCGGGACGGGAGACGCCCGATGCCGCGTCCCGCGCGCTCGAGCGCACGATGCTCGAGGTGCGCATCGCCGACGGGCTGGCCGTGGCGAGCCTGCCGGCCACCGGTCGCGCGGAGGTGGCGGGGCTCATCGCGGACGGCCTGGTCGACGGGGCATCCGCCATCGCCGGGCGCCTCGTCCTGACGCTGCGCGGTCGACTCCTGGCCGACGCGGTCGTGCGACGGCTCACCGCCTGAGCACTGTGCGTCGCGCCGCGAGTGGCACCCCGGTCCGCGCTAATATTGGCACTCACGTGATGTGAGTGCCAGCGAGGGGAGGCGGAATGGTCAGCGAACGCGGCCTCGACGTCCTGCGGGCGATCGTGCAGGACTACGTGGCGACCCGCGAACCGGTCGGCAGCAAGTCGATCGTCGAGCGCCATGCCTTCGGGGTGTCGGCCGCCACCATCCGCAACGACATGGCGCTGCTCGAGGACGAAGAGCTCATCAGCGCGCCGCACACCTCGTCGGGACGTGTGCCGACCGACAAGGGCTACCGCGTCTTCGTCGACCACCTCGCCGAGCTGCGACCGCTCAGCACTGCCCAGCGCAACGCGATCGCCACATTCCTCGAGGCCCCTGCCGACCTCGACGACCTGCTCGCGCGCACTGTGCGCGTGCTCACGCAGGTCACCGGCCAGGTCGCCCTCGTGCAGTACCCGTCGTTCGAGCGCGCGAACGTGACGCACATCGAGCTCGTGCACCTCGGCGGCCCGCGCGTCGTCGTCATCCTCGTCACCGACACCGGTCGTGTGTCCCAGCGGATCGCGAGCCTCGGGACCGACCTCGACGACGCGGATGTCGCGACCCTCCGCGCCCAGGTCTCGGTGCTGGTCACGGGTGGCTCGGTGCAGGAGGGCCTCGGCAAGATCGCCCACACCCTCGCCGAGACGTCCACCCGTTCACCGCGAGAGGATGCTGCCTCGCGCGCGCTGCTCGCTGCCGTCGCCGAAGAGCTCGAAGAGTTCCGTCAGGATCGCCTCGTGATGGCGGGTGCCGCGAACCTGGCCCGACGCGAGTCGGACTTCCAGGGCAGCATCTACCCGCTGCTGGAGGCGATCGAGGAGCAGGTGACCCTGCTCAAGCTCATGACCGAGATGGCGGCCGACGCCGAGGGCCTGGCGGTCTCCATCGGCCGCGAGAACGAGGCGTTCGGGCTGAGCGAGGCATCCGTCGTGACGAGCGGCTATGCCGGCACGATCGGCGAGGCACGCCTGGGTCTGCTCGGGCCCACGCGCATGGACTACGCGACCAATCTCAGCGCCGTGCGCGCCGTGGCTCACTATCTGAGCCGACTCATGGCCGACGACGAGCGCGCGCGATGACGAATACGACCCTGCCCGCTTCGCGGGCGGAGAGGTGACTGTGGCCGACCACTACGAGGTGCTGGGCGTCGAACGCGACGCGAGCCCCGAGGACATCAAGAAGGCGTATCGACGGCTGGCCCGCCAGCTGCACCCCGACGTCAACCCGAGCCCCGAGGCGGCGGAGCAGTTCAAGCTCGTCACCCACGCGTACGACGTGCTCAGTGACGCCGATCAGCGCCGCGCCTACGACATGGGCGGCGAGACGGGATCGCCGTTCGGCGGCGCCGGGTTCGGCGGCTTCAGCGACATCTTCGACACCTTCTTCGGCGGGGGCGGTGGGAGCCGGGCCCGCGCTCGTTCTCGCCGGGAGCGCGGCCAGGACGCGCTCGTGCGCGTGACGCTCGATCTCGCCGACGTCGTGTTCGGCGCGCATCGCGACCTCGAGGTCGACACCGCTGTGCTCTGCGAAACCTGCCAGGGCTCGTGCTGCCAGCCGGGGACGGCTCCCGTCACCTGCGATATCTGCCACGGCACCGGACACATCCAGCGCACGGTGCGCAGCCTCATCGGCAACGTCGTCACCCAGCAGCCCTGCGCGAGCTGCCAGGGCTACGGCACGACCATCCCGTACCCGTGCGCCACCTGCCAGGGCCAGGGACGCGTGCGCTCGCGTCGCACGGTCTCGGTCGACATCCCGGCCGGCGTCGAGACGGGCCTGCGCCTGCAGCTGCCGGGCTCCGGTGAAGTGGGACCCGCCGGGGGCCCGAACGGCGACCTCTATCTCGAGGTGACGGTCGCCCCGCACGACATCTTCAGCCGCGACGGCGACGACCTGCTCGCGACGCTCGAGATCTCGATGCCCGACGCGGTGCTGGGAACGACAACCCTGATCGACGCGCTCGACGGGCCCGTCGAGCTCGAGCTGCGCGCAGGGGTGCAATCGGGCGACGTGCTCACGATCAAGGGCCGCGGCGTCTCACCGCTGCGCGGCAGCGGCCGCGGCGACCTGCGCATCGGCGTGCATGTGCTCACGCCCTCTCGCCTGGACGCGAAGGAACGCGCCCTCATCGAGGAGTTCGCCCGCAAGTCGAAGGCGCCGGAGCCGCAGCTGGCGCAGTTCCACCAGGGCCTCTTCGCGCGGCTGCGCGACCGGTTCCGGAACGGCTGATCCGTGGCGCTCCACTTCGTGGACGATGCCGCCGCCGCCGCGGGGGCCGGTGACACCGTCTCACTCACCGGGGCCGAGGCACATCACGCCGCCGCGGTGCGGCGTGTGCGCCCGGGGGAGAAGGTCACTGTCGGCGACGGCCGCGGCGTGTGGCTCACCGGCACCTGCGAATCGGTCTCACCGAAGCTCGTCGTCGTGCGCATCGACGACCGACGGGTGGATGCCCCGCCCGCCACCCGTCTGCGCCTCGTGCAGGGCCTCGCCAAGGGCGATCGCGACGAGCTGGCCGTGCAGGCCGCCACTGAGCTCGGGGTCGACGAGATCGTGCCGTGGCAGGCAGCCCGCAGCGTCTCCCGCTGGGACGCGGGCAAGGCCGTCAAGGGACGGGGCCGCTGGGAGGCGATCGCCCGGGAGGCGGGCAAGCAGGCCCATCGTGCGTGGCTCCCCGAAGTGAGCCCGCTCGTGACCACCCGTGAGCTCGCCGGCCGGGGTGCGGCATCCCGTCTTCTCGTGCTCGAGCCGACCGCGAGCGTGCGCCTCGCCGACGCCGTGAGCAGCGACCTCGCCGATGTGACCTTCATCGTCGGCCCCGAGGGGGGAATCGCCCCCGACGAGCTGACCGCGCTCGCGGACGCGGGGGCGGAGCTCGTCCGACTCGGCGACACCGTGCTGCGCACCTCGACCGCCGGCCCCGCGGCGCTCGCCGCCGTGTCGGTGCTGCTCGGGCGCTGGTGAGACGGGCGCCGGTAGACTCGTTCCTATGAGCGAAGCCTCCGTGTTCAGTCGCATCCTCGCGCGTGAGATCCCCGCCGAGATCGTGGCCGAGACCGACACCCTCTTCGCGATCCGCGACATCGCGCCGCAGGCGCCCGTGCACCTGCTGGTCATCCCGAAGACGGCCGAGTACCGCGATGTCGCCGAGCTCGCGGCCGCCGACCCCGCTCTGCTGGCGGAGATCGTCGCGCTCGCCTCCGAGCTCGCCGCCCAGCACGCCGACGGCGACTTCCGACTCGTCTTCAACACGGGCGCCGGCGCCGGCCAGACGGTGTTCCACGTGCACGCACACGTGCTCGCGGGCGACCTGTCGGAGCAGGGGCTCGGTGCCTGACTCCGAACCCGTCACCCGCCGCCTCCTCGCGGACGGCGTCGCCATGGTGCGTCTGCTCGGCCCGCAGGACCGCCT
>NZ_MEGA01000070.1:0-11458 GCF_001725695.1 Microbacterium sp. SCN 71-21 | reverse complement strand
CGCGCCACTTGACAAGCACTCAACCTCGCTAAACGGAGGTGGTGGTGCGACGATCGGGTGGATCCGTCGCGAGTGCCGCATTCGGATCGAATCACGGGTGTGGTTTCGCGCTTCCGACTCCGTGTCGAGCGCGCTCGCGGACTGGGGTGGCCGGGGCACGCCTCGAGCGCCCAGACAACGAGCTGGCGCTGGCGGACATCGATGGCAAAGCAGTGGTGTCTCTTCTCTTCGCGGGGACGCTCCGTCCGACTGCCACAGCGACTCGGAGCGGTCGCGGTGACGATCTGGTGACCAGTTCCATGGAATGAGGAGGGCTTCGCGAGTGCCGTGCATCTTGCCCATGCCGGCCGGCTCGCGCTCGCGCTGGCAGATCGCCATGCGCGCCGCCCGGTCCGGATGGACGCCGAGCCAAGCCCATGAACGAGCCCGGTGGACGCCGAAGTGATGGTGGGCGGCAACATGTGTTCGCGATGTCACTTGAATGCACCTCGTGTCGGACCGTAGGTTGACGCACCGGACATCGCACCACGCCCGGCAACGGCGGTCCGCGACGCGCACGAGACGTCAAACAGGCAGTTGCGATGCTGATGCCGACTATGTTCAGTGCCGTGACGACCAGGAGTTGCCGTTGGGTGGATCCAATGCCCGTTAGCGTTGACGCGGTGAGGAGGGTCGTGAGGAGTCCATCCTCCAGCTCCCGATCCGCAGGGGCGCATCGGCCGACAGCGCGGTTCGCACGCAATGAACCTCGTCAGCATTGATGCGACGCTGGCCACGCCATGGACAGGACACGGCTGGCGCAATCCCGGCTCCGCGCGCAGCGGGCAGTGTCAATTCGTCGAAGCAACACCAGGCTCTTCTATGAGGAGTTGCTCGAACGCTTCCCGGGGCGTCAGGAAGTCGAGGGCGGCTCGGGGCCGGTCGTTTAGCTCTTCGGCGATCGCGTCGAGGTAGGGCTGGTGGTCCGTGATCTCGGTGCCCCTCGGGAGGTATTCGCGAATCAGCCCGTTCGTATTCTCGTTCGTGCCCCGCTCCCAAGGACTGCGCGGGTGGGCGAAGTAAACCGGCATCGAGGTGGCGAGGGTCAGGGCCGCGTGGCCGGCCATCTCCGAGCCCTGGTCCCAGGTCAGCGACTAGTGCATCAAGGCGGGCAGCTCGTTGAACTCCTCGATGAGGATGTCTTTCAGCGCGATGGAGTCCTTCGCCTTCGGCAGCGCCTTGATCACCGTGAACCTCGTGGTGCACTCCGCGAGGGTTGCGACCGCGGTCTGCTGGCCCTTGCCCGTCACGAGATCGCCTTCCAAGTGCCCTGGGACGCGACGCTCCAGTACCGACGGATCATGGGCGTCGATCGACACCATCCCGGCGAGCCGGAACCGCTCTCCGGCCTGACGCTGCGGGCGACGCCGGGTGCGCTTCGACCTGAGCATGATCCCGCTCGCGGCCAGCTCGCGCTTCGGCAGCGCGTAGATGTAGCGGTAGATCGACTCGTGCGGCACGGTCTTGCGATCGACGCCCGGCGATTTCCCCATGCGTCTCACCCTGGGGTCGATCGCTTCATTCCTCAATCGACCAGCGATCTCCCTCTGCGTCCTGGACCGGCGCAAGTCCCACCGCACCCGGGCCAGCAGCACCTCGTCCGCGGCGACCTTGAACGCCTGCGGACGGCGACAGCGCCGCCCGGCCCGAGCGTGAGCTGTCGAGGCGTCGAAGCCACGGTCCAGGTTCTCGTTGCGCGCGATCTCACGGGACACGATCGACGGATGCCGGATGATCAACCGCGCGATCTCCCGCACACCGAGCCCGGCTTCCACCCCCGCCGAGATCTCCACACGATCACCGAACGACAACCGCACCCAACTCACCCGATCCCCCAACGGCAACCGGATCAGACCCCGGTGTTGCTTCGGCGGTATGACACCGCCAGCAGGATCGGGCGAGCGCGACAGCGGCGAGACGGTCTACCGACGGCTCATTCCCGCAAGGAGCTCGGGAGTCCGGCGTGCGCGGGATGCGGATTCCTGCGCGAGCGGCGCAGCGCCGCCTCCCGGTGGTGTCGGTCGCGCAGGGCTGACATGTGAGCACCCGCTGAGCGGTTCGTTCTGTGCGCAGTCGCGACGCTCGGCGGAACGGCGTGCGCGCTCCCGTCGTGTACGCCGATTTGGGTCCACTATTGGTCCACTTATCCCATTTGGGTCCGGTTTGCGCTCCGTACCAGCCCGTAGTCGAACACCGCGAATCCGGTAAGTTCAGTGCCAGTAAGGGGTGCGCTGTCCCCTGAGCCTGAAACGGGCGGTTGCGGGTTCAAGTCCCGCTGTCGGCTCCATTCCTGATTCCCGCACTGTTTTTCCCTGCTCCTGCGGTGGCTGTCCGTGCGCGGGTGCGCCATCATTCGGAGGGCTATCCTGCGCAGCAGGGGCTTTGTGGGAGAGGGGAACCCGACATGACGCACGACCACGCCCATCCGCGGGGAAAGCAGCCGACCGACGCGACGCTGCGCCGACGCCAAGAGGTGGCGGCACAGCTGCCGTTCGACGACGACCGCGATCTCGCGGAGGCTCGACGCGGGTTCCTCGCCGCTCCCGAGTATCGGCAGATCCTCGCCGAGGCGGGGCACGTGGCATGGAACATCGGGGACTACGACTTCCTGCTCGGCGATGAGGACTTCGCCTCCATCCACCCGTCGCTGCAGCGTCAGGCGCGGCTGAACATGGAGTACGGCCTGTTCGAGGTGGTGCCCGGCCACATCTACCAGGTGCGCGGGTTCGACCTGGCGAACATCTCGTTCATCCGCTCCGACACGGGCTGGATCGTGTTCGACCCGCTGACGGCGAAGGAGACGGCCGCCGCCGCCCTCGCTCTCGTCAACGAGCACCTGGGCGAGCGTCCGGTCGTCGCGGTGGTCTACTCCCACTCGCACGGCGACCACTTCGGCGGCGCTCATGGCGTGGTGGATGTCGCGGACGTGCACAGCGGCGCGGTTCCGGTCATCGCCCCCGTCGGCTTCCTCGAGCACGCGGTCTCGGAGAACGTGTACGCGGGCAACGCCATGGTGCGGCGCATGTTCTACCAGTACGGCACGCTCCTCGAGCGCGGACCGTTCGGTCACGTCGACCAGGCGATCGGGAAGGGCGTCGCCGCGGGCACCGTCGGCCTCATCGCACCCACTGTCGACATCGTCGACGACATCCAGGAGCTCACGATCGACGGCGTGCGCATGGTGTTCCAGAACACGCCGGGCACCGAGGCTCCCGCCGAGATGAACACCTGGTTCCCCGACCTCAAGGCCTTCTGGGCGGCGGAGAACATCGTCGCCACGATCCACAACATCTACACGCTGCGCGGGGCCCTCGTGCGCGATGCGCTGGAGTGGTCGCGTCAGATCAACCGGGCGCTGCACCTGTTCGGGCAGGAGGCGGAGGTGATGTTCGCTTCCCACAGCTGGCCGCGCTGGGGCAACGAGCGCATCCAGGAGGTCATGCGCACCCAGCGCGACACGTACGCGCACCTCAACAACGGGGTCATGCACCTCGCCAACCAGGGCGTGACGATCAACGAGATCCACCGGGTCTACCAGGTGCCCGACTCGCTGCAGCGCAGTTGGGCGGCGCGCAGCTACCACGGCTCGGTGGCGCACAACGCGCGCGCGGTGGTGAACCGCTACCTCGGCTACTGGGACGGCAACCCCTCGACCCTCATCCCGCTCGCGCCCCGCGAGTCCGCGCCGCTGTACGTGGAGCTCATGGGCGGTGCGGAGCGCATCCTCGCGCGCGCCCACGAGCTCATCGCCGCGGGCGACGACCTCCTGGCCGTCGAGATCCTGAACAAGCTCGTCTACGCGGAGCCGGCGAACGAGGCCGCGCGCGATCTCCTCGCCGACGCGTTCGAGCAGATCGGCTACCAGCAGGAGAGCCCGAGTGTGCGTAACAGCTTCCTGGCGGCGGCGTTCGAGCTGCGCTCGGGCATCCCCGAGGGCCAGACGGCGAACGCGACGAGCCCCGACCTCGTGCGGGCGCTCAGCACGCAGCAGTTCCTCGACTACCTCGCCATCCGACTCGACAGCACCGCGGCGGGCGAGGCTCGCGGCATCCTGAACCTGCGGGTGACCGACATCGGCGAGGAGTTCGTCGTCGAGGTGAGCAACGGCACGCTCACCAGCGTCGAGGGATTCCAGTCGGCGTCGCCGGATGCGACTCTCACGGTCACGCGCGCCGCGCTCGAGGACCTCATGGTCGGTGCCACGACCGCCCCCGAGCTGCTCGCCGCCGGTCGGGCGACGCTCGAGGGCGACCCGAGCGCGTTCCTCGCCCTGGGGGGAGCGCTCGTCGAGTTCGCTCCCGGCTTCCCGATCATGCCGGGCACCACCCCGTCGGGTCCCGCAGTGCCGGCGGACGGGTTCGGCTACCACGCGTGACCGTGCCGTCCGGGGGGACCCGGCCGGCGCAGGCCGTGCGCTCCGCCTCTTGACGGCGACAGGCGTGTCGCGCCATGATCCGAGCACCTGCACACCTCGGAGTCACCTATGCGCGCACGCAACGCCGCGGCATCCGCTGCTCTCGTCCTCATTCTCGGTCTCGCCGGATGCGGAGGGCCGAGCGGGGGCGCCGTGACGCCGACGCCGACGACGACGGCATCCGCCGGCACGTCGGCATCCGCGACCCCGAGCGCCTCGCCCACCGCGACCGCGTCCCTGCCGACCGACTGCGCGAAGGTCGGCTCCGATGCCACCCGGTCGTCGACGCTCGACCAGATGTCGCTGCAGGGCGACGGCAAGGGCTTCGTCCGCCCGGCGCCGACGGGCGCGACGCTCGCTCTCGGCTGCAACTGGATCGAGGGCGACGCGACCGGGGTGCTGCTGCTGATCAGCACGGTCGACCCGGATGCCGCCGTCTCGTATGCCCAATCGACCCTTCCGGGGCAGGGCTACACGTGCACGGTCGGGGACGTCGGCGAAGAGGTCTGCCAGCTGTCCAAGGAGAGCACGCAGTACCCGGTCACCGTCACGCAGACCGCGTATGCGCGCGGAGACGTGTGGATCTACCTCGAGACGTCGAACGTCGTGCCCGAGCAGCTCCTCGACGACCTCGTCGCCGAGATCTGGGGCAGCTGAGCGCACCGCCTACGATCGGAGGGTGAGCGCGACGCAGCCGGTGATCCCCGAACACCGGCGGATGCCGCGGGCCGTCGCCCTCGGCGGAGCGGTCGCGGTCGGCATCCTCACGGCCCTGCAGGCCCGCGTCAACGGCTCGCTCGGTCACGAGATGGGCGACGGCTTCGTCGCCGCGTTCGTCTCGTTCTCGTCGGGGTTCGTGATCCTCGTCGTGCTCTCGCTCGCCCTCCCCGCGGGCCGTGCCGGCCTTCGGCGTCTCGCGACCGGCGTGCGACACGGTCACGTGCCCATATGGATGCTGCTCGGTGGCCTCGCCGGCGCCCTCACCGTCGCGACGCAGGGCCTCACCGTCGCGATCATCGGAGTGGCGCTGTTCACTGTCGGCGTCGTCGCGGGGCAGACGGTCAACGGACTCGTGCTCGACCGGGTCGGCTACGGTCCCGCCGGGGTCGTCCCCCTGACATGGGGGCGCATCGTCGGCGGCGCCGTCGTGCTCGCGGCGGTCGTGGTGCTGGTGAGCTCGGAGGGAACGACGGCCGTCCCCTGGTGGATGCTGCTCCTCCCGTTCGTCTCGGGCGCCGGGATCGCGTGGCAGCAGGCCACGAACGGGCGCCTCCGTCAGGCCGTGGAGTCTCCGCTCACGGCGACGCTGGTGAACTTCGCCGGCGGCACGGCCGCCCTCGCGATCGCGGGCGGCGTGCACGGGGCGATCTCGGGGCTGCACGTCACGGTTCCCGGGGCGGGCTGGCTCTACCTCGGCGGTGCGATCGGCGTCGTCTACATCTTCCTGTCGGCCGCACTGGTGCGGCACACGGGGGTGCTGCTGCTCGGTCTCGGATCGGTCGTGGGACTGCTCGCGACATCCGTCACGCTCGATGCGATCTGGCCCCCGGAGTCGGGTCCGAACCCGGCGATCGCCCTCGCCGGTGTCGTGGTGGCTCTCGCCGGTGTCGTGATCGCCGCCGCGCGCCGCCGTCAGCGGGCCTGAGGCAGCGCGGACAGAACCTCGGCGGGGTCGACGCCCCGCTCGTGACCGGTGCGGTCACTCGCCTCGGGCTTGCCGCCGACGTACAGCCAGCCGAGCAGGTGCTCCTCGGGACCGAGCCCGTGCAGGGCCGCGACCTCCCGGGAGCGCGTGTAGCCGCCCGTGCGCCAGATGACGCCCCAGCCCGCTTCGTCGAGCAGCAGCGAGAGGGCGTGTCCGACACCGGATGCCACGGCCTCCTGCTCCCACGCCGGCACCTTCTCGCTCGCGCGCACGCTCGTCACGACCGCGACCAGCAGCGGCGCGCGCAGGGGCTTCGGCGACGGCTCGTCCGCCCCGGTCGCCGCCGCGATCGCTTCGCCCAGGCGCACACGGTCGTCGCCGCGCAGGGTCACCAGGCGCCACGGCCGCAGGGACGCGTGGTCGGCGACGCGTCCCGCGGCCGACACGAGGGCGGCCAGCTCCTCGTCGGAGGGGGCCGCCTCGGTCAGCTTCGACCAGCTGCGCCGCGCGAGCATCGCCTCGCGCGCGCTCACGCCTCCTCGGCCGGAGTGAAGTCGAGGGCGATGGAGTTCATGCAGTATCGGTCGCCGGTGGGCGTGCCGAACCCGTCGGGGAAGACGTGCCCCAGATGCGATCCGCAGTTCGCGCAGCGCACCTCGGTGCGCACCATGCCGTGGGTGCGGTCCTCGATGAGCTCGACGGCCTCGGGCCGCACGGACTCATAGAAGCTCGGCCACCCGCAGTGCGAGTCGAACTTGGTGCCGCTCTGGAAGAGCTCCGCACCGCAGGCTGCGCAGGTGTAGAGGCCGGCGCGGTCCTCGTCGAGCAGCTCGCCGGTCCACGGCCGCTCGGTCGCGGCCTGGCGCAGCACCGCGAACTGGGTGTCGCTGAGCTCCTCGCGCCACTGCGCGTCGGTCTTGTTCACGTTGTACGACATCGGGTTCTCCTTGCGTCACCTCATTCAACCGCGTCGGCGCCAGGGCTGTTCCGCGCGTGCCTGAGAATGTGACCATGTCCGACCAGACCGATGCCGTCGTCGACCGCTACGGTCGGTTCGCGCGTGACGAGGCCCCCGGCCGGTCGGCGCTGTACGAGGAGTGGGCGCGCGGCATCGCGGAGGATCGTCGTGTCGCGGCGCTGATCGCCCGCATCCGTGACACCCGTCGGCAGCCGCCGCTCGTCTTCGCCGTCTCCCGCCTGCTCGGCGCCCCCGAGTCGGGGTTCGCGTCGTGGGCTGAATGGGTGAGGGCGCACATCGAGGACCTCGTCGTGGGCTGCGAGAGCCGCAGCATCCAGACCAACGAGCCGTTGCGCTGCGCGGCGCTGCTCCCGGCCCTCAGCGCCGTCGACGGCCCCATCGCGCTTCTGGAAGTGGGGGCGAGCGCCGGGCTCTGCCTCTACCCCGACCGCTACTCCTACCGCTACGAGACGCCCGACGGGGTTGTCGCCGTCGATCCCGCCGGCGGCGAGAGCCCCGTCCTCCTCCGCGCGTCGTGGCGGGGGAACATGCCGCGCCTGCGCCTGCCCGAGGTCGTCTGGCGGGCAGGGATCGACCTGAATCCCCTGGATCCTCGGGATGCCGCCACCCGCCGCTGGCTGACCGCGCTGGTCTGGCCCGGCGAGAGCGGGCGTGCAGAGCGCATCGAGCGGGCGCTCGACATCGCCGCCGCCGATCCGCCCCTGCTGCGCGCCGGCGATGCCGCGGACGGCGCCATCGGCGAGCTGGCGGCGCTCGCGCCGACCGGTGCCACCCTCGTCGTCACGACCCCCGGGGTGCTCGCGCACGTGCCGCGCGCTCGCCGAGGTCTCGTCATCGATGCGGCTCGGGCCGCGGGCACCTGGATCACCCTCGACGATCCCGGGCTACACGACGGCTGGAACGCGCCGATCGATCCCGCCACGTGGCCCGCCGGCCGGTTCGCGCTGTCCCGAGACGGCGAGGTGCTCGCGGCCGTCGACCCGCTCGGCGGGTTCGTGGAGTGGCGGGCGGATGCCGCGGCATCCGCGTCGTAATCTGACGCCGTGCCCCTCTCCGAACGCGACCGGTCGATCCTCGACTTCGAGGCGCGGTGGCTGCGGCACGGAGCCGGCAAAGAGGAGGCGATCCGAGCGGAGCTCTCGCTCGCCCCGGCGCGCTACTACCAACTCCTCGGGCGCCTGATCGACACCGACGACGCGATCGCCGCGGAGCCCATGCTGGTCGCCCGACTGCGGCGCCTGCGCGCAGCCCGGGTCGATGCCCGGGCCCGGCGCACCTCCGGGCTGTCGGCCTGACGTTCGCACGGCGAACGTCGAGCGGAGTGAGGGCACCGTACTTGTACGATGCACTGGTGTCCAGGCAGACCTACCCTCGCGATCGCTTCGACGGCGTCTCCGCCGCGTCCGGCCGCGTCGGCGCTCACCGCGCCGAGAACCCGCGCATGCGCGCCGGCCTCGTGCTCTTCTGGGCCGCGATCGCAACGGTCGTCCTCCTGGTCGCCGGCATCTTCGCGTCGATGGTCTACACGGGCCGCATCGACCTCACGCCGCAGACCGCGCCGAGCTACTCCGACACCCCCGAGGTTCCCTCCGTGCGCGACACGTCGTACTCGATCCTGGTGCTCAACGGCACGGCCAATCCCGCTGCGTCGACGGATGCGGTCGCCCGGCTCGAGGCCGCCGGGTGGACCGCCGACAAGGTGATCGCCGGTGCCGCCTCCACGACGAGCTTCGCCACGACCACCGTCTACTACTCATCCGACGCGGACCTCGGTGCCGCCAAGGGCCTCGCCGATCTCCTCAATGCCGGCTCCATCGTGCAGAGCAACGCCTACACCGGTGCCTCCGGCACGCCGAGTCCCGGTGCGACCTCGGCGAGCACCAAGCAGCTCACGATCGTGCTCGGCGCCGATTATCAGCTCGGCACGGCCACGCCCGCGCCCTGAGGCCGTCGAGCGGCGGTTCCCGGGCCGTGTTTCCGCGGCGTAAACACTTCGATGCGCGCGTGTAAGCAGTTGCGTTCTCCGCGAATCCGCGCCTATCGGCGTGGATACGATGGCCGCGTCACACAGCTTCAGGAGTACGCATCATGGCCCATGGCACTGTCAAATGGTTCAACGCTGAGAAGGGGTACGGCTTCATCACCGTCTCCGACGGCCAGGACGTGTTCGTGCACTACTCCAACATCGAGATGAACGGGTTCCGTGTGCTCGAAGAGGGGCAGGCGGTCGAGTTCACCGTCGGTTCCGGCCAGAAGGGCCCGCAGGCGGAAGCCGTGCGCGTCGTCGCCTGAGCCGCGGCATCCCCGTCACACTTCTCACATCGACGCCGTCCTTCGGGGCGGCGTCGACGCATGTCGGGAGGTGTGACGCCCCGTTCCGACCGGCTTGCACTCCCCGGGGGCGAGTGCCAGAATGATTTAGCACTCGATCAGACTGAGTGCTAAAGACCTAGCCCGTCCGGGAGGGACGACACACAATGGCAAAGATCATTGCTTTCGACGAGGAGGCCCGCCGCGGCCTCGAGCGCGGCCTCAACACCCTGGCCGACGCCGTCAAGGTGACGCTCGGCCCCCGCGGTCGCAACGTCGTGCTCGAGAAGAAGTGGGGCGCCCCCACGATCACGAACGACGGTGTCTCGATCGCCAAGGAGATCGAGCTCGACGACCCGTACGAGAAGATCGGCGCGGAGCTCGTCAAGGAGGTCGCGAAGAAGACCGACGACGTCGCCGGTGACGGTACGACCACCGCGACCGTGCTCGCTCAGGCGCTCGTCAAGGAAGGCCTGCGCAACGTCGCGGCCGGCGCCGACCCCATCAGCCTGAAGAAGGGCATCGAGAAGGCCGTCAAGGCCGTCACCGACGCTCTGCTCGCCTCGGCCAAGGAGGTCGAGTCGAAGGAGGAGATCGCCGCCACCGCGTCGATCTCGGCCGCCGACCCGGCGATCGGCGAGCTCATCGCCGAGGCCATCGACAAGGTGGGCAAGGAGGGCGTGGTCACCGTCGAGGAGTCCAACACCTTCGGCACCGAGCTCGAGCTCACCGAGGGCATGCGCTTCGACAAGGGCTACATCAACCCCTACTTCGTCACGGACCCCGACCGCCAGGAGGCGGTCTTCGAGGACCCGTACATCCTCATCGCGAACCAGAAGATCTCGAACATCAAGGACCTTCTGCCCGTCGTCGACAAGGTGATCCAGGACGGCAAGGAGCTCCTCATCATCGCTGAGGACGTCGAGGGCGAAGCTCTCGCGACGCTCGTGCTGAACAAGATCCGCGGCATCTTCAAGTCGGCCGCCGTCAAGGCCCCCGGCTTCGGCGACCGCCGCAAGGCCCAGCTGCAGGACATCGCCATCCTCACCGGTGGCCAGGTCATCACCGAGGAGGTCGGTCTCAAGCTCGAGAACGCCACCCTCGACCTGCTCGGCCGCGCCCGCAAGGTCATCATCACCAAGGACGAGACCACCATCGTCGAGGGTGCCGGCGACCCCGCGCAGATCGAGGGCCGCGTGACCCAGATCCGTCGCGAGATCGACAACACCGACAGCGACTACGACCGCGAGAAGCTCCAGGAGCGCCTCGCCAAGCTCGCCGGCGGCGTGGCCGTCATCAAGGCGGGTGCGGCGACCGAGGTCGAGCTCAAGGAGCGTAAGCACCGTATCGAGGACGCCGTGCGCAACGCGAAGGCGGCCGGCGAGGAGGGCATCGTCCCCGGCGGCGGCGTCGCGCTCATCCAGGCCGGCAAGATCGCGTTCGCGAGCCTCGAGCTCACGGGCGACGAGGCGACCGGTGCGAACATCGTCAAGGTCGCCATCGAGGCCCCCCTCAAGCAGATCGCGCTCAATGCCGGTCTCGAGCCCGGTGTCGTCGCGAACAAGGTGGCGGAGCTCCCCACCGGTCACGGCCTCAACGCCGCGACCGGCGAGTACGGCGACCTCTTCGCGCAGGGCATCATCGACCCCGCCAAGGTGACCCGCTCGGCTCTGCAGAACGCCGCGTCGATCGCGGGCCTGTTCCTCACGACCGAGGCCGTCGTCGCCGACAAGCCCGAGAAGGTCTCCGCTCCGGCGGGCGACCCGACCGGCGGCATGGACTTCTGAGTCCTGACGCCTGCGAAACGGCGGATGCCCCGGACCTCACGGTCCGGGGCATCCGCCGTTTCGCATCGGTGGCGAGCGAATGTGGCTCGTCGCCCGTTCAGCGGAAGAGTGCGAGGTTGAGCTGTTCGGTCTGGGCGTAGGCCTGGCCGGCCTGCGCGAGCGAGGCGTTGATGCCGGCGAGGCTCTCCTCCACCGTGCGGTACGTCGCCTGCCATCCATCGATGCTGCCCTGGAATGCGAGGGCGGCCGATCCCGTCCAGCTGGCCTGCAGGTGCGTGAGCTGG
>NZ_MEGA01000069.1:0-11612 GCF_001725695.1 Microbacterium sp. SCN 71-21 | reverse complement strand
ATGGCGGTGACGGTGGGATTTGAACCCACGGTAGGGGGTTACCCTACACAACTTTTCGAGAGTTGCACCTTCGGCCGCTCGGACACGTCACCGCCGACGAGTGTACGTGAGGGCGACGGATGCCGCCAATCGGCGCCCGTCTGACGCTGCCGTCTCAGGCGACGCGGGCTGCGACATCCGAGACGATGTCGACCACCCGCGCGGGCTCGTCGATGCCGACGGAGAACACGTAGGTCGCTGTGAAGCCGAGGCCGGCGAGCGCCTCCACCCGCTCGGCGACGTCGTCGACGGTCGAGGCCGGGGAGACCGCGATCATGGCGGTCTTCTCGATCGTGTCGTAGTCGCGGCCGACGGCGTCGCAGTGGCCGCGCAGCACGTCGAGCTTGTGCGCGGGCACCTCGAGGTCTGCCATCGCCGACAGGTTGCAGGCGTCGGCATGCTCGGCGACGAGGCGCAGCGTCTTCTTCTCCCCGCCGCCGCCGATCATGAGGTAGGGCTTGGTGATGTTCTGCGGCGAGTTGATGGTGCGCTCGAGCTGCCAGATCCTGCCCTCGAACGGCCCGTCGTCGTCCGACCACATCTGCGCGCAGATCTGCAGGGTCTCCTCGAGCTCGCGGAAGCGCTGCGCGACCGGCGGGAACGGGAACCCCAGCCCGACGCACTCCTGCTCGTTCCAGGCGGCGCCGATGCCGAGCCCGACGCGACCGCCTGAGAGCACGTTGAGCGTGGAGATCTGCTTCGCCAGCAGCGACGGATGCCGGTAGATCACGCCCGTGACGAGAGTGTGGAGCAGCACCTTCTCCGTGTGGGCCGCGATGAAGCCGAGCGTCGCGTACGCCTCGAGCATCTCGTGATCCTCCGGGCCGATACCGTGCAGTTGCCAGAAGTGGTCCATGACGGTCAGTCGCTGGATGCCGGCGGCCTCCGCATTGCGCACGTGCGCCGCGAGCGCAGGGCCGAGCTGGGCGGGTCCGGTCTTCCAGGTGAAATCAGCGATGTGCAGTCCGAACTCCATGACGCGCTCCGATCCGACGGATGCCGCACCCGTCTCCTCGCACAGGCTACGACCGCTCGCGCGACGCCGGGCCGTCTGGTCGATTAACACGGTGCGAACCGGGGGCACGGGGCATCCGTCACTGCCAGACTGACCCCGTGAGCGCGATCGAGAACTCGAAGGTCACCATCGTCGGCGCGGGAGCGGTCGGGTCGAGCGCCGCCTACGCCGCCCTCATCCGCGGGTCGGCGCGGCACGTCGCCCTGTACGACGTCGCGACCGAGAAGGTCGAGGCCGAAGTGCTCGACCTACAGCACGGCACCCAGTTCACCGGGTCGAGCGACATCATCGGCGGCGGTGACGTGAGCGTCGCCGAAGGCTCGCACGTCGTGGTGATCACGGCCGGCGCGAAGCAGAAGCCGGGGCAGACGCGCATCGAACTGGCCGGCGTGAACGCCGGCATCCTGCGCACGATGATGCCGCAGCTGCTCGAGGTCGCCCCCGACGCCATCTACGTCATCGTCACGAACCCGTGCGACGTGCTGACAGTGCTCGCGCAGGAGGCCACCGCCCTGCCGCCCGAGCGGATCTTCGCCTCCGGCACCGTGCTCGACACGTCCCGGCTGCGGGTGCGGCTCGCGCAGCGCGCCGGGGTGTCGCCGTCGAGCGTGCACGCCTACATCGTCGGCGAGCACGGCGACACCGAGTTCCCGCTGTGGTCGTCGGCCACGATCGGCACCGTGCCGATCCTCGACTGGCAGAGCGCGGGCCACCCGCCGATGACCGTCGACGAGCTCGACCAGATCGCCGTGGAGGTGCGCGACGCGGCCTACAAGGTGATCCAGGGCAAGGGCGCGACCAACTACGCGATCGGCCTGTCGAGCGCCCGCATCATCGAGGCGATCCTGCGCGACGAGCACGCCGTGATGCCCGTCTCGACCGTGCTGAGCGACTTCCACGGCGTCGATCGGGTCGCGCTCTCGGTGCCGTCGATCGTGAGTTCCCGTGGGGCGGTGCCGGTGCGCGAGAGCGCGTTCTCGCCCAGCGAGCTGGGCCTGCTGCGCCGCTCGGCCGACGCGCTCGGCGCCGTCGCCGCCTCGCTGCGATAGTCGCCGCGCCGGTCACCGCGCGGGGCGCCGATGTCGCACCCGCGACCTAACCTGGACGCATGCCGACCCGCAAGGCCGCTCCGCCCGCCTACCGCTGCACCGAGTGCGGGTGGACGACGGCGAAATGGGCCGGCCGCTGCGCCGAATGCCAGCAGTGGGGCACGGTCGTCGAGGCCGCCACCGAGACGGGCATCGTGCGGCAGGTCAGCGCGGTCGCGCCGACGCGCTCGGCGCGACCGATCACGACGATCGACACCCGCGACGCCCAGCGACGCACCAGCGGGGTGGCCGAATTCGACCGTGTGCTCGGCGGCGGACTCGTGCCCGGGGCGGCGATCCTCCTCTCCGGCGAGCCCGGCGTCGGCAAGTCGACGCTGCTGCTCGAGGTCGCCGCGCAGAGCGCCCGCGCAGGCCGACGCGTGCTCTACGCGAGCGGCGAGGAGTCGACCGCTCAGGTGCGACTGCGGGCCGAGCGCACCGGCGCGCTGCACGACGAGCTCTACCTCGCCAGCGAGACCGACCTCGCCACGATCCTCGGCCACATCGACGAGACCCGACCCGACCTCGTCATCGTCGACTCGGTGCAGACGGTCACCTCGTCGCTCTCCGACGGCGCCGCCGGCCAGCCCGCGCAGGTGCGCGAGGTGGCGGCATCCCTGATCCGGGTCGCCAAGGAGCGCGACCTGCCGATCATCATCGTCGGCCATGTCACGAAAGACGGCCAGGTGGCCGGGCCGCGCATCCTCGAGCACCTCGTCGACGTCGTCTGCCACTTCGAGGGCGACCGGCAGACCTCGCTGCGGTTCGTGCGCGCGCTCAAGAACCGCTTCGGCCCCACCGACGAGGTCGGATGCTTCGACATGACCGGATCGGGCATCGTCGAGGTCGCCGACCCCAGCGCCCTGTTCCTCGGCACCGGCGCCCCCGTCGCCGGCACCTGCGTCGCCATCGCGATGGAGGGACGCCGGGCACTCCCCGTCGAGGTGCAGGCCCTCACGATCCACACCGGCGCACCCAACCCCCGCAGGGTGGTCAGCGGGGTCGATGCGTCTCGCGTGGCGATGGTGCTCGCGGTGCTCGAACGGCGCGCGGGCGTCAAGCTCTCGGACTGCGACGTCTACGTCTCGACGGTCGGCGGGGTGCGCCTCACCGAGCCGGCGGCCGACCTCGCGATCGCGATCGCCGTCGCGGGGGCCGTCCGCGAGAGCGCCGTGCCCCGACAGGTCGCCGCGATCGGCGAGCTGAGCCTCGCAGGCGAGATCCGTCACGTCACCCAGGCGCCGCAACGCCGCAGCGAGGCCGAGCGCCTCGGCTACCGCACCGTGCTCGACGCGTCGGTCGGCACGATCGCGAAGGCCCTGCGGCATCCGTCGCTCATCGCCGCCCGCACGCGCGACGAGGGCGAACCAGGGTTCTGAGCGGCGCCGCGGCGGGCGGGCGCTCGGGCGCGGCGGTACCGCGCTCTCGCAGCGATCGCGGCTCGCGGTCGCGCCGCGCTCAGGCCTCGAGCGCCGCGATCAGATCGTCGGGTGTCGCCTGCATGGGATGCGGCCCGGCGATGTCGAAGAACACCGTCGTCAGCTCGTCACGGTGCGCCCGGAGGAAGAGGAGCAGGGCGGCCGGTGACTGCAGCGCCACCTCCTTCGGAAGCGTGGCCGGCTTGTGCGCCGCGTCGCTGAACAGCAGCAGCGCGACATTGCCGTTCGCCGGGTCGCGGTAGGTCCACACCTCGCCGACGTCGAGGGGGTTGTCCCGCGCACCGGGTCGCATGAGCGGCACCACTGTCGGGCCATGACGCAGCGCGAACGCGACGGCCGCGACATCCTGCGTCTGCAACGCGTCGCTCAGCTGCGTGTTGCGGAACTCGGCCTGCGCGCTCGACGCCTTCTTCTTGCCCGGCATCCGATCAGCGTAGCTGCGCCGCGCGGGCCGCGGCCTGGTCGATGACCGCGGCGAACAGGCGAGGGTCGGACGGATCCTGCTCGGGGTGCCACTGCACCGCGACGAGGTAGTCCTCCCCCGCCGTCTCGATGCCCTGCACGAGACCGTCGGCGCTGCGAGCCGAGACGACGAGACCATCACCGACCCGGTCGATGCCCTGGTGGTGGTAGCTGAGAATGCTCGTGCCACCGGCGCCGAGCGCATCGGCGAGCCGCGTCCCGGGCTCGACTGTCGCCTCGCCGCGGGCGAACACTCCGCCGCCGATCTGGTACCGCGAATCGCCGAGCACGTCGGGCAGGTGCTGATGCAGGGTGCCGCCGAAGGCGACGTTGATCAGCTGCAGTCCGCGGCAGATGCCGAACACCGGGATGCCGCGGCGTCGCGCCCCCGCGAGCAGAGCCAGCTCCCACGCGTCCCGGTCTTCGCGCGGCCGATCGGTGGTCGGATGCGGTGCCTGTCCGTATCGCGCCGGGTCGACGTCGAGGCCCCCGGTGATCACGAGCGCGTCGATGCCGTCGAGCGTCGCCTCCACCGCGGCATCCGTCACGGGCTGCGGCGGCAGCAGCACACCGACACCGCCCTGGGTGGTGACAGCGTCGAGGTACGTGGCGGGAAGGTAGGGCGCGCGAAGGTCCCAGATGTCCTGCTGGATGCGCTCGAGGTAGGTCGTGAGCCCGATGACGGGCGGGCGGCCTGCGGGTGCGGCGGTCATACCGAGAATCCTGGCACCCCTGCGACCCGTCGCCGCGCGGCGGCGGGACCGGTCAGTTCAGCTGGAACGACGCGGTCTGGGTCGAGGGGATCCCGCCGATCGACACCGACAGATGGTAGGTCGCCCCGCCCGCACCCGCGCGGGGGCGCGAGGTGCTGTTGCACGTGTCGACGGACGATCGGGTGCGGTCCCAGGTGAGCGGGCTCGCACTCTGCACACTCTGCCCGGCGGTGAGGGTCACGACCTGATCGCTCGGGTCGGTCTGGCAGTCGGTGGAGCGCCACCAGGTGTCGGAACCGCTCGTGATCGTGAACACCTGCTGCGCGGAGCCGACGTTGATGGTGCAGTCGACGCCTGATGTGTTGGTCAGCTTGATCGACAGCTTCGGGTTCTGCCCCGACGCGTACGAGGTCTGGTCGACGACCGGGTCGACAGTCACCTCGTTCGCCGTGCAGGCGCCCGGCGTCCCGCCGGGAGTCGGAGTGGATGCCGCGGCCCCCGGTGTCGCCGCACCGGGAGGCGCAGACGGGCTGGCCGCGCCGGTCGCAGCGGGCGAATCGACAGGGGAGAGAGACGAGGACGACTGCGGCGCCCCGCGCCACGGCTGGGCGATGACGACGAAGACGACCGCGGCGATGACGACCACCAGCACGAACAGCACGGCCAGGCGCCGGCGCCGATAGACGGCGCGCGAGTGCCGACGACGGCGGAGCGGCGGGGTGGTCACCGTTCCAGGCTAGGCGGCGGGTCGACGGCGACGCGACGCCCGCGCCGGGGGCCGCGGCATCCGTGCGTCGCGACCGGGACGGGTCAGAGGTTCTTGAGCATGCGCGTGTTGCCGAGGGTGTTCGGCTTCACGTGCGCGAGGTCGAGGAACTCGGCCACACCCTCGTCGGGACTGCGCACGAGCTGCGAGTAGACGTCGTTGTCGACGACGTGCTCGCCGATGGGCGCGAAGCCGCGACGGGTGAAGAAGTCGACCTCGAAGGTGAGGCAGAACAGGCGCGTGAGGCCGAGCCGGCGGGCGTGCTCCTCCAGGGTCTCGACGACCGCACGGCCGACGCCGGTGTGCAGCCACGGGTCGGCCACGATGAGAGTGCGCACCTCGCCGAGGTCCTCCCACATGACGTGCAGAGCACCGCACGCGATGACCTCGCCCTCAGCGTCGACGGCGACGACGAACTGCTGCGTGGCCTCGTAGAGCACGACGAGGTCTTTGCCGAGCAGGATGCGACGCTGCACGTACGGCTCGAGCAGGCGATGGATGGCGCGCACATCGGCGGTGCGCGCACGGCGGATCTCGAACGATCCGGTGTTGACGGGGGACGCTCCGGAGGATGCGGCGTCGGTCATGCTGACCACAGTAGACCGCACACCCCGTGGCATCCGGGCGTACCGGCGTCACCGGTGTTGACTCGTGCCATGTCGATCGTCGAGAAGGGCGCCGCGCTGCGCGCGCTGCACACCGATCCGCCGTTGCTGACCCTGGTGAACGTGTGGGATGTCGCCTCCGCCCGGGTCGTGGCCGCCCACCCGCGCACCCGCGCGATCGCGACGGCCAGTCACGCGATCGCGGCAGCTTTCGGCTACGACGACGGGGAGCGGATCCCGCTCGAGCTGCACCTCGCCACCGTCGAGCGCATCGTCGCGTCGACCACGCTGCCGGTGACCGCCGACCTCGAGGCGGGCTACGGCGACCCCGCGGCAACCGTGCGCCGCGCGATCGACGTGGGCGTGGTGGGCGCGAACCTCGAGGACGAACTGCGACCGCTCGCGGCGGCGAGCGCGGCGGTCGCGGCGGCTGTCGAGGCGGCGGATGCCGCGGGCGTGCCGTTCTCCCTCAACGCCAGAACGGATGCGTTCCTGCGCGCCGAGGGCCGTGGCCGTGCGGAGTCGCTGGCCGACGCGATCACCCGTGGGCGCGCCTACCTCGCGGAGGGCGCCACCTGCGTGTTCGTGCCCGGCGTGCTGGACGAGCCCGAGGTGCGCGAGCTCGTCGCCGCGTTCGGGCCCGGAAGGCTCAGCGTTCTCGCCGCTCCGGGGTCGCTCCCGCTCCCCGTGCTCGCCGCGCTCGGCGTCGCCCGCGTCTCGTTCGGTCCGTGGCCGCAGCGTGCCGCCCTCACGGCGCTCGACCGGCTCGTCGACGAGGTCGCGGACGACGGGCTCCCCGTCGGCATCCGCCCCCTCGTCTGAGACCCGGCTCCGCACCCGATCACGATCCGGTGACGGCGGGCGTTCTTCAGCGGGGGCACAGCATGCCCCTCGGTACCCTGAAAGGCGTGCCTTCCCCACAATCCTGCCGATCCGTCACGCTCGACGGCATCGAGCTGCGGGTGCTGCACATCCCCCTCGTGAGTCCCTTCACGACCTCGTTCGGCACCGAGTCGGTGCGCGAGGTCATCGTCGTGCGGGCGCTCACCTCCGACGGCGAAGGCTGGGGCGAGATCGTCACGCAGGAGGCGCCGCTCTACTCGAGCGAGTACACGCAGGGCGCATGGGACGTGGCGCGCCGCTTCCTGATCCCGGCGCTGCTCGACCGTCACCGCCTCGCCCCCGAGGAGGTCGCCGGCACGCTCGCCCCCATCGTCGGCCACCGCATGGCCAAGGCCGGCCTCGAGCTCGCCGTTCTCGACGCGTCGCTGCGCAGCGAGGGCCGCTCACTCGGTGAGCGCCTGGGCGCCGTCGTGCCGCGGATCCCCTCGGGCGTCTCGGTGGGCATCCAGCGCGACGCGTCGACGCTCGTCGACACCGTCGCCGGCTACCTCGCCGAGGGTTACCGCCGCATCAAGATCAAGATCAAGCCGGGCCGCGACGTCGCCGACACCGCAGCGGTACGCGACGCGTTCGGCGACATCCCCCTGCAGGTCGACGCGAACTCCGCCTACACGCTCGCCGACATCGACACGCTCGTCGAGCTCGACCGCTTCGACCTGCTGCTCATCGAGCAGCCCTTGCAGGAGGACGACCTGGTCGACCACGCCACCCTCGCCGAGCGCCTGTCGACGCCCGTCTGCCTCGACGAGTCGATCACCTCGTTCAAGGCCGCCGGCGACGCGCTCGCGCTGGGCGCGGCATCCGTCATCAACATCAAGGCCGGACGCGTGGGCGGCTACCTCGAGGCGGTGCGCATCCACGACCTGTGCCGCAACGCCGACGTGCCGGTGTGGTGCGGCGGCATGCTCGAGACGGGCATCGGCCGCGCCGCGAACGCCGCCCTCGCCGCGCTCCCCGGCTTCACCCTGCCCGGCGACGTGTCGGCCTCGAACCGCTTCTACACGCAGGACATCGTGCGCGACCCCATCACCCTCGTCGACGGGCACGTCGACGTTCCCACCGGCCCCGGCCTCGGCATCGAGATCGATCCGGTCGCCCTCGACGAGTTCACCGTCCTGCGCGAGGAGGTGCGCCGATGATCCGGATGCCGCGCCTCGCCGCCACGGCCCTCGTCGCCGTCGCCGCGATCGGCCTCCTCTCCGGCTGCGCCGGCCGCGCCGTCGCGCACCCGGCGCCGTCGGCGACCGCGCTGCCGACGGGCATCACCGCGTGGCTCGCGACGTCGCCCGAGACGGCGCCGAGCATCGTCACCTCGACAAGCGGCCAAGAGGCCTACCTCGTGGTGCGCAACGACACCACCCAGCCGATCGTCATCAACCGGGTGCGCATCGACGACCCCCGCTTCCTCGGCCTCGGCTACCGCGTAGGCGCCGTCTCCAGCTCGGTCGCCGCCGGTGAGGAGGCGCGCATCGCCGTGCAGCTTCCGGAGATGATCTGCGACGAGACGGGCAGCGCTGCCACGGCGGCCGCCGAGGCCCTGACGGACGCCTCCCCGCGCGCCACGCCCGCGGCGACCAGCGCCGCCAGCGCCACCGTGTCGGTCGGATTCGCCCTCGGGGCGGCCGTCGGCGTCGCCTACACGCCGCTCGACGACCCGAACGGCGTCCTCGACTCCGCCTACGCCGCCCAGTGCGGCGCCCGCTGACGATTAGACTCGGGGGATGCCGCCGGCCCGCGGCATCCGCGATTTCTCGCACTCTCCCCCTCCGACCATTGGAGCCACCGTGGCCGTGCAGTCCCGCCTCGACAAAGTGATCGCCCTCGCCCGCCACCGCGGGTTCGTGTTCCAAGCGGGCGAGATCTACGGCGGATCCCGGTCCGCATGGGACTACGGACCCCTCGGCACCGAGCTGAAGGAGAACATCCGTCGGCAGTGGTGGCAGACGTTCGTGCGCGGTCGCGCCGACATGGTCGGCCTCGACTCGTCGATCGTGCTGCCCAAGCAGGTGTGGGAGGCGTCGGGTCACGTCGCGACGTTCACCGACCCGCTGGTGGAGTGCCTGAGCTGCCATAAGCGCTTCCGAGCCGACAATCTGCTCGAGGACTTCGAGGCCCGCAAGGGCCGCCCGGCCGAGAACGGCCTCGCCGATGTGCCGTGCCCGAACTGCGGCACCAAGGGTCAGTACACCGAGCCGCGTGCGTTCTCGGGTCTGATGAAGACCTACGTCGGCGTCGTCGACGACGAGTCGGGCCTGCAGTTCCTGCGCCCGGAGACCGCGCAGGGCATCTTCGTCAACTTCGCGAACGTGCTCACCGCGAGCCGCAAGAAGCCGCCGTTCGGCGTCGGCCAGATCGGCAAGGCGTTCCGCAACGAGATCACCCCCGGCAACTTCATCTTCCGCACCCGCGAGTTCGAACAGATGGAGATCGAGTACTTCACCCCGGAGGCCGAAGCCGACGAGTGGTTCGAGCACTGGGTCGAAGCCTGCTGGAACTGGTTCATCGACCTCGGCATCGATGCCGACAACATGCGCCGCTTCGACGTCCCCGAAGAGGACCGTGCGCACTACTCGGCCGGCACGATCGACGTCGAGTACCGCTTCGGCTTCCCGGGCAAGGAGTGGGGCGAGCTCATGGGCATCGCGAACCGCACCGACTTCGACCTCGGCAACCACTCGACCGCGTCGGGCCAGTCGCTCACGTACTTCGACCAGGCGTCGGGCGAGAAGTACACGCCTTACGTCATCGAGCCCTCCTTCGGCCTCACGCGGTCGATGATGGCGTTCCTCGTCGACGCCTACGTCGAGGAGGAGGTGCCGAACGCGAAGGGCGGCACCGACGTGCGCACGGTGCTCAAGCTCGACCCGCGCCTCGCCCCCGTCAAGGTCGCGGTGCTGCCGCTGTCGCGCAATGAGAACCTCTCGCCGCTCGCGCGTGAGGTCGCCGACGATCTGCGCGGTGCGTGGAACGTCGACTTCGACGACGCCGGCGCGATCGGTCGCCGCTACCGCCGCCAGGACGAGATCGGCACGCCGTTCTGCGTCACCGTCGACTTCGACTCCCTCGAGGACAGGGCGGTCACTGTGCGCGAGCGCGACACGATGAGCCAGGAGCGGGTGCCGCTCGAGGCCCTGCACGGCTACCTGGCCGAGCGGCTGCGCGGCGCCTAGGCTCCGGATGCCGCGCCCCTCCCCTCTCGCGCAGTCGGTGCCACCCAGCGGCATCCGTCGCATTTTCGAGCTCGCCCAGACGCTCGACGACGTGATCGCACTGTCGGTCGGGGAGCCGGAGGTCGCTGTCGCCCCGCACGTGCTCGCCGCGGGGGCGGATGCGTGGGAGCAGGATGTCACCAACTACACCGCGAACTCGGGCATCGCGCCGCTGCGCGCGGCACTGGCCGCGAAGCTCGCGTCGTTCAACGGCTACACCGGCGGTGCGGATCACGTGCACGTCACGGCAGGCGGATCGCAGGCGCTGCATCTCGCGATGACGCTGACCCTGTCGCCGGGCGACGAGATCCTCATTCCCGACCCCGGCTACTCGACGTTCGCGATGGCGCCGCGGCTCGTCGGCGCCGTGCCGGTGCCGTACACGCTGACGGTGGCCGACGCGTTCGTGCCCGACGTCGACCGGCTCGACTCGCTCGTCACCGAGCGCACGCGGGTGCTGCTGGTCAACAGCCCGTCGAACCCGCTCGGCGTCGTGTACCCGCCGGAGGTGGTGGACGCACTGGTCGCGTTCGCCCGCCGTCATGACCTGTGGATCATCAGCGACGAGGTCTACGAGTACCTCACGTTCGGGCTGCCGTTCACGAGCGTGCTCGCGGCCGCCCCTGAGCGCACCGTCGGTGTGTTCTCGCTCTCCAAGACCTACGCGCTCACCGGCGCGCGCATCGGCTACCTCGTGACGCCGCCGCCGCTCACGCCCCTGTTCGGTCCGGCGAACGAGGCGATCGTCAGCTGCGTCAACGCGCCCGCGCAGTACGCGGCGCTCGCGGCGGTGACAGGCCCGCAGGACGCGGTCGAGGCCGCCCGCGCGACCTATGCCGCGAACCTCGCCGCCGCCCGCGAGCTGCTCGACGCCCGCGGCATCCCATACCTGCGCTCCGACGGCGCGTTCTACCTCTGGATCGATGTGTCCCACGCGTCGGGCGGCGACGTGTCCAGCTGGGCGGAGCGGTTCCTCGTCGCCGAGCGGGTGGCCGTGGCACCGGGGTCCGCTTCGATCAGCCTTTGCCTGAATATGGTGCCTTCCGGAGAGCGGAGAAACTCCATTGCCGCCTTTCTGGATACCCCGTGCGTCTCAAACGTCTTCGCTTCGGAGATGTCGGCGGCGTTGCGTGCCCTCAAGTCTTTCGATACCAAGCCATCACTCATGAGCGTTCCGCGCATCAATGATGGCTTGGGTGTCGGCAATCAGTTGTTCTTCCTCCGGGCTGCGCCCTCCCCGTAGTTCGGCTGCAAACGCGTAGTAGGCGTCGTCAACGCTGGGGCTTCCATACTGGGTGTACATGCCTTCGGCAAAACTTCGGCCGCAAGGGATGAGTGCTTCTTCGAAGGGCACCCTCACCATGCCTGCCTTG
>NZ_MEGA01000068.1:0-11865 GCF_001725695.1 Microbacterium sp. SCN 71-21 | reverse complement strand
CATGATGAGCCCACTCGCACACGGTTGCCGACCCGAAGGGCAGCAATGGGGGGACTCTCCCGCCGCCAGTTCCTGGCGCGTACGGCCGCCCTCGCGGCGGCACTCGGCGTGAGCGTCGAGACCCTCGCCCCGCAGCTTGCTCTGGCCCAGACCGACCCCGGGGAGATCCCGAGCACCCTGCTGCAGACGATCCTCTACGGACCGGTGACGAAGGGCTCGTACCGCACCCTCACCACGGGCGTCGGCGAGCCCTACATCGCCCGCTACGACGTGCTCGGCCGCACCGCCGACCCGACCCGCACGAGTCGCCGACGGTCGCTGCTCTACCTTGGGCACCTCAGCGACCTGCACGTCATCGACGCGCAGTCACCCGGCCGCATCGAGCCGATGATCGTGCAGGACCACTCCGCCTGGGGTTCGGCGTTCCACCCGCACGATCCGCTCAGTCCGCACACGACGGCGGCCATGGTGCAGGCGTTCTCCGACGCCCGCTACTCCCCGCTCACCGGGGTTCCGATGGGCGCCGCCGTCGTCACCGGCGACAGCGCCGACATGCACTCCCACCTCGAGCTGCGCTGGTACATCGACCTCATGGACGGCCTCTCGGTGAACCCGGCGTCCTCGGGCAGCACGTATCAGGGCGTGCAGGCGTGGCCCGAGGCGACGTGGGCGTACCGCCCGAACGATCCGAGCGGCGGATCGTTCGGCGACTACGGGTTCCCCACCCTCCCCACCCTGCTCGACGACGCCATCAGCCACCCGGCGACCTCCCCCGGCCTCCCCGCGCCCTGGTACGCCGTCTACGGCAACCACGACACCCTGCTGCTCGGCACGTTCAACCTCAGCCCCACGCTGCACGCCCTCGCCGTCGGCGGCCGCAAGGCGTACACACTCGAAGCGACGGCATCGATGGCGCTCGCGGGCTACGCCGCCAGCGGCAGCGCCGTCACGCAGCTGCTCGACGCGTTCGGCCTCTGGCTCGGACGCCCCGGCTTCAAAGAGGTCACCGCGAACCCCGGCCGCTACCTGTTCGCACAGCGGGACTTCATGGCCGAGCACTTCACGACAGAGACGCAGCCCGGACCCATCGGCCACGGCTTCACCCAGCACAACCTCGACTCGGGCGAGACCTGGTGGACGGCGCAGCTCTCGCCGTTCGTGCGCGCGATCGGCCTCGACACCTGCAACGCCGTGGCCGGCCCCGACGGGGCCCTCCCCGACGTGCAGTTCCAGTGGCTGAAGGCTCAGCTGCAGCAGGCGACCACCGAGGGCATGCTCGTCGTGGTGCTCAGCCACCACAACAGCCTCACTCTCGAGAATGACGCCCAGCGCCCCGGCGACACCACGGTGCTGCACCATGCCGAAGACGTCATCGACCTGCTCCTGGCCTACCCCGTCGCCATCGCCTGGCTCAACGGCCACACGCACCTCAACCAGATCCTCGCCCACCCGGGTGCGAACGGCGGCGGCTTCTGGGAGATCACGACCGCCTCGTGCATCGACTTCCCGCAGCAGCAGCAGGTGCTCGAGATCGTCGACAACCGCGACGGCACCCTCTCGATCTTCACCACCGTGCTCGACCACGCCTCGGCGGCGACTCCCGCCGGCACCGGCGCGTCCCGCGACCTCGCCGCTCGCGCCCGCGAGTTCGCGGCCAACGACTGGGCCGAATCCCCGGCGATGCGTCGCGGCTCCGCCCTCGACCGCAACACCGAGCTGCTGCTCCCGGCCCCGTTCGACCTCGAGAAGATCACGGATGCCGCGCTCGAGGCCCAGCGCATGACCGAGCGCGCACGCATCCTGGCCCACGAGCAGAAGGCGGCATCGTGAGACGCACCTGGGCGCTGGCCGCGCTCGTCGTGGCCGCGGCATCCCTCACCGCCTGCACCCAGGTGCAGGCCATCGCCCCCGTGGGCGGCACCCACCTCGAAGAGGTGAGGTACGCGGGGATCGACGTGCTGCAATCGGCGAAAATCGAGATACTGACCGCGCCCGTGTGCACGCGAGCCACCGACGGCGGCGTCAGCTGCACCGGCGAGACCCTGACGAAAGAGACGATCACCGTGAGCTCCCCCGCGTCCGCGAAGACGACCCTCATCGTGAAGGTCGGCGACACGACCCTCTACGACGGTGACCTGCAGCCCGTGCTCGACAAGGCGGCCGGCAAATGAGCCGCGTGCGCTCGGGCATCGCCCTCGCGCTCGTCATCGTGCTCGGCGCGGTCGCGCAGGGGTTGACGGCTCTGCCCGCCGTCGGCAGCACCGACACGACGGCGCTCTCGATCATCGGCGTCGTGTCGATCGTGATCGTCGTGGTCGAGGTGTGGCTGCTCGGCTGGGCGGCGTGGGCATTCGCGACCCGTGCGCCCGGTGGGCCGCGCGTCGCAGCCTTCGGGTGGATGTCGCTGCTCGTCATCATCCTGCTGGTCGTCGCCGGCGCCGTCTCGATCCTCGTTCCGCTCGTGCTGACAGCGGCCGGATGCCTCGTGGCCGCGGCATCCGCCGGCCAGCGGCCCTGGCACGGCTTCCGGGTGTTCCGCGCCCACCCGTGGGCCGCGGTGATTCTGCTGGTCGTCGGCTCCGTCGTGCTCACCGTCGCCTGGATCGCCGCGTTCAGCGCCGGATTCTTCATCACCGGCGCCGTCGGCGGAATGATCACCTGGCTCGTATTCGGCATCGCCGGAGGCGGCCTGCTGATCTGGTGGTCGTCGCTCGTGCAGCGCACCGCGGCATCCGCAGCATCATGAGCTTCACGGGCCTCAACCCCGACGCGATCGCGTTCTTCGGCGAGCTCGCCGAGAACAACACGCGCGAGTGGTGGCTGGCGAACAAGCACCGCTACGACGAGAACGTGCGCACCCCGTTCGAGCTGCTCGCGGGCGAGCTCGAACCCGAGTTCGGCGGGCTCAAGATCTTCCGTCCCTACCGGGACGTGCGCTTCAGCGCCGACAAGACGCCGTACAAGACCCACATCGGCATGGTGTCCTCGACGCCTCCGGTCGCGTTCTACCTGCAGCTGTCCGCCGAGGGCCTGCTCGTCGGCGGCGGGGTCTACGACGTTCCGCCGCCCGCACTCGCCCGCTTCCGGGAGATCGTCGCCGACGAGGCATCCTTCGCCCGTCTCGAGCCGGTGCTCGCCGGCCTCACGGATGCGGGGTTCACCCTGATGACGGATGACGCGCTGCGCACCGCACCGCGCGGCTACCCGGTCGACCACCCGCGCATCGACCTGCTGCGGCTCAAGCACCTCGCCGTCGGGCTGCGGGAACCCGTCGAGGACTGGTGGTTCACCCCCGTCGCATACGACGAGATCTCGGCGCACTGGCGCGCGGTCGCACCCTGGCTCACGTGGCTCGCCGAGAACCTCGGCGACGACCTCGTACGCGTGCGCGCCCGCTGAGCGGGCGGCTTGTGCGCGGGCGGGCGCCGCGCGGCCCTGACCTTGGATGCCCCCCGTGCCGCGTGCCCCTTCCCCGGGGCCAGGCTGCCCCTTGGCCCTTGCCCCTTGCCCCTTGCCCGAGGCCAGGCTGCCCCTGCCCGACCCGGGCTGAGCGCACCGTCGGATGTTCTCGCCGACACGCCGGGAGTTCGGACCCAGCACCGGCGGGTCGGGCAGAAGTTCCGACGTTAGGCAGGTCGGCGACCCCCGGGGGTCTGAGTCACGGGGTCTGAGTCACGGCGACGGATCACCCGGCCCGTGGCCGGGCCCCCGGGGCTCGGCCCGGCTCAGTCCTCCCAGCCGATGAGCCAGGTGAGGCCGAAACGGTCGGTGACCTGACCGTCGTGGGCGCCCCACGGGCGCACCTGCAGGTCGTCGACGATCGTGCCGCCATCGGCGAGCGCCTGGAACCACCGGGTCAGGGTGTCGGCGTCGGCGTAGCCGAGCAGCGAGAACAGCACGCCTCGCACGTGCGTGGTCTCCTCCCCCGGGGCGATGTCGGCGGCGAACAGCTCGACCGGTCCACGCAGGATGCCGTGCGCGATCGCCTCGCCCGGCCCGTCCGTGCGCGAGAACTGGGCGAACGTGTAGGCCTCGACCTCACCTCCGAACGCGGCCGCATAGAAGTCCAGCGCGGCACGGGCCTCGCCGTCGAAGTGAAGGTACGGAGCGGGGGCGGTCATGCATCCTCCTCGGGTCGGGGCGGTCCGGCGACGACGGGGTGCGTGCCGGTGTAGCCCTCGCGTGCGGCCGCCGCGGCGTAGATGCCCTTGCGGGCGGCGAACCAGCCGATCACGAGCGCGGGGATGAGCACGATGAGCGAGGCGAGCACCCAGCGCCCGCTCTCCGAGAAGCCCATCGTGACGAGCACGAACAGCAGGAAGGCGAGCGTGAGGTACGAGGTGTACGGCGCGCCGAAGAGGCGGAACGAGGGCTCTTTAAGGATGCCGCGCTTCGCCCACGTCCGCAGCTTGAGCTGGCAGAGGATGATCGTCGCCCAGCCGCCGATGATGCCGAGGGCGGAGATCTCCAGCACGATCTCGAAGGCCTCGGAAGGCCACAGCGCGTTGATGCCGACACCGCAGAGCGTGATGGTGGTGGTGAGCAGGATGCCGCCGAACGGCACGCCGTGACGGCTCATCTTGGCGGTGAACCGTGGGGCGGAGCCGTTGACGGACATCGAACGCAGGATGCGACCCGTCGAGTACAGCCCGGCGTTGAGGCTCGAGAGCGCGGCCGTGAGCACGACGAAGTTCATCACCGACCCGGCGACGGCGCCCGCCTGCGGGGATCCGATGTGGGAGAAGAACGTGACGAACGGAGACTCTCCGGCCTCGTAGGTGGTGAACGGCAGCAGCAGCGAGAGCAGCAGCACCGAGCCGACATAGAAGATCGCGATGCGGAAGACGACGGTGTTGATCGCCTTCGGCATGACCTTCTCCGGCTCGGCCGTCTCACCCGCCGCGGTGCCGACGAGCTCGATCGCCGCGTAGGCGAACACGACCCCCGAGATCGCGAGGAGAGGCGCGACGGCGCCGAGGGGGAACACGCCCCCGTTCTCGGCGATGACCGAGAAGCCCGTCGCACCGATGTCGGTGCGCCCGCCGAACACGATGAAGCAGACGCCGACGACAAGGAAGACCACGAGCGCGCTCACCTTGATGAGGGCGAACCAGAACTCCATCTCGCCGAACAGCCGCACGCTCACGAGGTTGACCGACAGCACCACGACGAGGGCGAGCAGGGCGATCAGCCACTGCGGCACCTGCTGAAGCGGCTCCCAGTACTGCGCCCAGAACTTGACGTACAGAGCTGCTGCCGTGACGTCGACGATCGAGGTCATCGCCCAGTTGAGGAAGTACAGCCACCCCGAGACGAAGGCGAGCTTCTCGCCGTAGAACTCGCGCGCGTACGAGACGAACGACCCCGACGACGGGCGGTGCAGCACGAGCTCGCCGAGGGCCCGGAGGATCAGGAACGCGAAGAAGCCGCAGATCGCGTAGACCAGCACGAGAGAGGGTCCGCTCGAGGCGAGACGCCCGCCGGCCCCCATGAAGAGGCCGGTGCCGATCGCACCGCCGATGGCGATCATCTGGATCTGCCTCGGTCGCAGGGTCTTGTGATACCCGGCGTCCTCGGTGGAGAAGTCCGCGACCGCGAGCGCGCGGTCCCCCGTGGTGCCGATGGGTCCCTCCTGGGCGTCTTCCGGATCGAGCCTGCTCGTGTCGGTGCGGTCTGTCATGCGCTCCCCGTTCGCACGCGGCGGCGCCGCGGTGGAGTCAGTCTCCCACTGCCGACAGCGTCCACGTGACGGATGCTGCCTCCCCCGGCGCGATCGACCGCACCCCGGTGTCGAACGGGTACCGCTCCGCGTTGAAGGCGTCCGGCGCGCACGTCATCGGCTCGACGGCGACGCCGATGCGGTGTCCGGGGCTTCCCGGGCCGCCGGGCTGGTCGGCGGTGCAGATCTGCACCCACGGCGACCCGGCGTCGAAGGTGATGCGCGCGCCTCGGGCCGTGGCATCCGTCACTGTCACGGATGCCACACCCGCGCCGTCACGCGCGAGATCGGTGAACGCGTGGTCGATGCAGACCTCTCCGATCACCCGCGGTTCGCGGAAGTCGAAGCGAGCGGCGTCGACGGCGACCTCGGCGAGGTCGAGCGGCTTCAGGCGCCGCCGGGTGACCTCGAGCACGCGGGAGGCGGGGAGGTGCAGGAGCGCCTCGTCGACGGAGCCCGTCGCCGGAAGGAGGTAAGGGTGGGGTCCCGTGCCGAACGGCGCCGGAGTGTCGGACAGATTGACGGCGGTGACCGTCTGGGTGAGCCCGGAGCCGTCGAGTCGGTAGTCGACGTCGACGCGAACCCGCCAGGGGTATCCGGACTGCGCCGCGATCGTCGTCGTCAGGAGGGCGCGCTCGGGCGTGTGGGCCACGACGGCGAAGTCGTGCCAGCCGACGAGTCCGTGCAGGGCGTGGCCTCGCTCCGGCTCGGTGAGGGCGACGCGATGCGTCTCCCCTGCGAAGCGATACTCGCCGTCGACGATGCGGTTCGGCCACGGCGCGAGCGTCGCGCCCCGGAACGCGGGGCGCACCTCGTCGCGGGCGAACGGGACGATCAGGTCGCGGTCACCGAAGCGGAGGACGCGCACCGTCGCGCCGACCGTGCTCAACTCGGCGAGGTATCCGCCGCCACGAAGGGTCAGCGCGGTGCCGGACAGGGGGGCCGAAGCGTCGATGCTCACGGGGCGATCCTGGCAGACCCGTCGCGCGACGGCCACACGCGGCGCGGAACGCGACCGCGCTGTGGTCGGCCGGTTGCGCCGACATACCCCTCAGGGGTATACAGGATCTGTGACCACGAACAGCCCCGATCAGACGGACGACCACGTGCATCCGCACCCTCAGGTGCACCCGCACTCCCCCGACGCGCCGCGCTACGCAGCGCCGGCACCCGCTGACGCCCACGAACGGCATGACCATGCGGGGTGCGAAGACGACGGCGGGCACGACGCGCACGACGACCACGCGAGTCACTCCGTGCACGACCACGGCGACGCCACCGTCGCCAGCGACCACACTGACCGCGCCGACCACAATCACTCGGCGCACGACCACACGGGACACGACCACGCGGGGAACGACCACTCCGGCCACGACCACTCCGGCCACGATCACTCCGCGCACGTCGGCCAGTTCCGTCGCCTGTTCTGGATCATGCTCGTGATCGCCGCGCCCGTCGTCGCCTTCTCGCCGATGTTCGCGATGCTCGTCGGCTACGAGGTGCCCGCGGCATCCGTTCTGTCGTGGGTGTCGCCGGTGCTCGGCACGGTGATGTACGTCTGGGGCGGGCGTCCGTTCCTGGTCGGCGGCGTCGCCGAGCTGCGGGCGCGGCGGCCCGGGATGATGCTGCTCATCGCCCTCGCGATCACGGTCGGGTTCGTCGCATCGTGGGGGGCCTCCCTCGGGCTGCTCGACCACCAGCTCGACTTCTGGTGGGAGCTCGCGCTTCTCGTCGTCGTGATGCTGCTCGGGCACTGGATCGAGATGCGGGCCGTCGCGCAGACGTCGTCCGCGCTCGACGCGCTCGCCGCTCTGCTCCCCGATCGGGCCGAGCGTGTCACCGCCCAGGGCACCGAGTCGGTCGACCCGGCGACGCTGCGGGTCGGCGATGTGGTCGTCGTGCGCCCGGGCGGACGCGTTCCCGCCGATGGGCGCGTGGTGTCGGGAACGGCGGCGATCGACGAGTCGATGATCACCGGCGAATCGCGCCCGGTCACGCGCTCGACCGGCGATGCCGTCGTCGCCGGCACGGTCGCGACCGACTCGGGCCTGCGTGTCGAGGTGACCGCGGTCGGCGACGACACGGCTCTCGCCGGCATCGCGCGGCTCGTCGCCGAGGCGCAGCGCACCACGACCCGCGCACAGCGCATCGCCGATCGTGCCGCGGCGTGGCTGTTCTGGTTCGCGCTGACGGCCGCCGTGGTGACGGCCGTCGTCTGGACGGCGGTCGGCCTGCCTGATGACGCCGTCGTGCGCGCCATCACCGTTCTCGTCATCGCGTGCCCGCACGCACTGGGTCTCGCGATCCCGCTCGTCGTCTCCATCGCGACCGGCCTCGCAGCCCGCGCCGGCATCCTCGTGACCGATCGCCTCGCGCTCGAGAGCATGCGCACGGTCGACGTCGTCGTGTTCGACAAGACCGGGACCCTCACGGCGGGCACTCCCGAGGTGACCGCGCTCGACTCCACGGACGAGAACCGGATGCTGCGCCTCGCCGCCGCTGCCGAGAGCGAGTCGGAGCATCCCCTCGCCCGGGCGATCGTGGCTGCGGCGGAGGGTCGCGGCATCCGACTGCCGGAGGCCCACGACATCGTCACGACCCCCGGCGTCGGGGTCGTCGCCCGCGTCGAGGGACACCGCATCTCGGTCGGCGGCCCGGCCCTGCTCGCCGCCGCCGGACTCGCGCCCGTTGCGGTGGCGCAGGCGTGGAGCACCACCGGGTCGACGGTGCTGCACGTCGTCGTCGACGGCAGCACGATCGGCGCGATCGCGCTCGACGACGCGGTGCGCCCGACCTCGCGGCAGGCGGTCGCCGCGCTGCGGGAACGCGGCGTCGACGTCGTGATGCTGACCGGAGACGCCGAACCGGTGGCGGCGCGCGTGGCTGCCGAGGTCGGCATCACGCGCTGGATCGCCGGAGTGCGCCCCGAGGACAAGGCCGCCGAGGTCGCGCGGCTTCGCGCCGACGGTCACCGCGTCGCGATGGTCGGCGACGGCGTGAACGACGCACCCGCGCTCGCGGGAGCCGACGTCGGCATCGCGATCGGCGCCGGCACCGACGTCGCGATCGCCTCGGCCGGGGTCGTGCTGGCGGGGTCCGACCCGCGCGCCGTCGTCTCGGTCATCGACCTGTCACGGGCCAGCTACCGCAAGATGGTGCAGAACCTGTGGTGGGCGGCGGGTTACAACCTGGTCTCCGTACCGCTCGCGGCTGGCGTGCTCGCCCCGATCGGCTTCGTGCTGCCGATGGCGGTGGGTGCCGTGCTCATGTCGCTGTCGACGATCGTGGTCGCCGCCAACGCCCAGCTGCTGCGGCGACTCGACCTGCGCCTGCGTTGAGGGCGGGTCGGGGCGTCGTGCATGCGACACCCCGACGCGCGCACGTCAGAGGGTGTCGTTCGTGGATTCCGTGGTCGAACGGGTGGTCCGCTGACCGCTCGCCGGATCGACCTCCGTGCGGGTGACGGTCGAGGTTTGACGACGCCTCGATATCGAGACCAGACCGATGATGAACACCACGACGCCCGCGGCGATCAGGATGTAGCCGATGAGCGACAGGTTCACGAACCCGCCGACCGGGATGTTCAGCGCGAACGCGAGAATCGCACCGATGACGATGAGGGCGATGCCTCCACCAACTCCCATGACACTTCTCCTCTCGGCAGCGCCCACGCGATGCCGAACCGATCATGTCGCGTGCCACTCCCGCTGCGCACAGGGTTGACAGCGGCCGGCCGGCCCCTCACCCGCCGGCGCGGGCGACCACCGCGCGGGCGTGCCGCAACAGCGGCTCGTCGACCATCGCGCCGTCGAACGCGAACACCCCCGCCCAATCCTCGGCGGCGGCGAGCACCGCCCGGGCACGCGCGACCTCCGCCACGGTCGGCGCGTAGGCCGCGCGGACGACGGCGACCTGGGCGGGGTGGATGCATGCGGTCGCGTGGAACCCGGATGCTGCGGCATCCCGTGCCTCCTCGGCCAGCCCCCGCTCGTCGTCGATGTCGATGTGCACGGCGTCGACCGCGGCAAGCCCGTACGCCCCCGCGGCGAGCAGCACGCGCGATCGGGAATGGCGAGCGACGTCGCGGTAGCGACCGTCCCGGGCACGGCTGGAGGTGCCGCCGAGCGAGGCGACGAGGTCCTCGGCGCCCCACATCAGACCGATCACCGTGGGGAGGGTGGCGAGGGATTCGGCCTCGATGACGCCGCGCGCCGTCTCGCAGAGCGGGATGAGGCGGTAGCGGATGTCGATCGTCGCGAGCGCTGCCGCAGACGCCGCCTTCGCGACCATCAGGGTGCGAAACGGCGTCGTCGCGAGCGCCGCGAGGTCGGCGACGTGGTCGGCGGTTCCGACCGGATTGACGCGCACGATGGTGCGGTCGGGGTCGAGATCTGCAGCCGCGAGGGCCGCCCGGGCCGCGGGTCTGTCGGCGGCGGCGACGGCGTCCTCGAGATCGAGGATGACGCCATCGGCGCGCTCTGCGGCCTTGGCGAACCGGTCGGGTCGGTCGGCGGGGCAGAACAGCAGCGCGGGCCCCGGCAGCTCGACGCTCATGACTCGCCCCGGTCTCGACACCAGACGAGCACGATCCGGGATGCCGCGGCCACCACGACTCCGTCCTGATTGCGGCCCGTGTGGCGCAGGGTCACAACCCCCTGGCCCGGGCGCGATCCGGAGATGCGCGCGGCGAGCACCTCGGATTCGACGATGAGGGTGTCACCGGCGAACAGCGGCGCGGGGAAGGAGATGTCGTCGAGGCCGACCTGGGCGACGAGCGTGCCCTGCGTGAGCTGCGCGACCGAGAGGCCGACCATGGTCGCGAGGGTCCACAGCGAGTTGATGAGGGGCCGTCCGAACGGCTGGGTGGCGGCGTACGCGGCGTCGAGGTGCAGGGCCTGCGGGTTCATGGTGAGGGTCGTGAACAGCACGTTGTCGGCCTCGGTCGCCGTGCGCCCTGGCCGGTGACGGTAGCGCGCGCCGACCTCGAACTCCTCGAAGTAGAGTCCGCGCTGCTCGATGGGTGCGCGCGGGTCGACAGGCTCAGACACGGGCGGGCTCCTCGAGGCCGAGCGACCGGGAGATCAGAAGCAGCTGCACCTCGGTGGTACCCTCGCCGATCTCGAGGATCTTCGCGTCGCGGTAGTGCCGGGCGACCGGGTACTCGTTCATGAACCCGTTCCCGCCGAACACCTGGGTCGCATCGCGCGCGTTGTCCATCGCGGCCTCGCTGGCGACGAGCTTGGCGAGCGCCGCCTCGGTCTTGAACGGCCGGCCGCCGTCGCGCAGCCGGGCGGCGTAGTGCCAGGCGAGGCGGGCGGTATGCACGCGCGCCTGCATGCGGGCGATGAGGAACTGGATGCCCTGCCTGCCGGCGAGCGCCGACCCGAACACGGTGCGCGACTTGGCGTAGTCGACGGATGCCTCGAGGCATCCTTCTGCGGCACCGGTCGCTAGCGCGGCGATGGCGATGCGCCCCTCATCGAGCGCCGCGAGGAAGTTCGCGTAGCCGCGGCCCCGCTCGCCGAGGAGGTTCTCGGCCGGCACCCGGGCATCGACGAAGGTGAGCGGGTGCGTGTCGGAGGCGTGCCAGCCGACCTTGTCGTAGGCGGGCTCGACGGTGAACCCGGGGGTGCCGTTGGGCACGATGATGGTCGAGATCTCGGGGCGTCCGACGCGGGCGCCGGTGACGGCGGTCACCGTCACGAAGCGGGTGATGGCGGTGCCCGAGTTGGTGATGAACTGCTTCGCCCCGTTGATCACCCATTCGTCGCCGTCGAGCCTCGCGGTCGTGCGGGTGGCGCCTGCATCCGATCCCGCCTCGGGCTCCGTGAGACCGAAACCGGCGAGCGCTCGCCCCGCGACGAGGTCGGGGAGCCACCTCTCACGCTGGGCGTCGCTGCCGTGGCGGAAGACGGGCATGGCGCCCAGCCCGATGCCGGCCTCGAGGGTGATCGCGATCGACTGGTCGACGCGTCCGAGGGCCTCGATCGCGAGGCACAGGGCCATGTAGTCGCCGCCCTGGCCGCCGACCTCCTCGGGGAAAGGCAATCCGAACAGACCGATCTCCCCCATCTGCGCGACGATGTCGAGCGGCAGCGTGTGGGTGCGGTCGGCCTCGTACGCGCGGGGCGCCACCACCTCGTCGG